>CAYWDW010000143.1:0-354 GCA_964457105.1 uncultured Heliobacteriaceae bacterium | reverse complement strand
GACCCTGAGCTGGCGGCCCGGACGCGAGGCGGCATCGCACCAGGTCTTCCTCGGAAAACTGCGCCGACAGTTTTTTCAGCGCGGCGGTTTCGACATCCGAAACGCCGAGAATTTCGCTGCTCGTAATGCCTGCTTTGATGACCAGCAGATGCCGCAGGTAACTCATCAGTTCGCGCGTGAAGTTGCGCAGGTCATAACCCCGTGAATCAAGTTCATCCACCAGCCGAATGATTCCGGCGCTGTCCTGCGCCGCAATGGCTTCGTCAAAATTCAGCAGCGTCTTTTCGCCAACCAGGCCGAGCTCCGAAGTCACATCTTCAGCCCTGATTTCATTCCCTCTGAAAGCGATAACCT
>CAYWDW010000142.1:0-9595 GCA_964457105.1 uncultured Heliobacteriaceae bacterium | reverse complement strand
TCGCCAGATCGTTGAGCGTCGCGCCGCCGTCAAGAATATAAAATCCGCGCTGCGCCGGGTCAGCCAGCACCGCCGTCGGACTCATCAGCGGCGCCTGTTTCGCGGCGACATTCGCAAACAATCCGCCCCCGGCCACGGTGACAATCGTCGCATTGAGCGCGCTGCCCGCTGATTGCGCCAGCAGCGGCAGCGTCGTCGGCTGGCACAGCAAGACGGCCAGCAGCAGCGTCACGAATCGCATCCGTCGGTTGTTCATTCTGTTCTGCTTCATGAGTGCATTACTCCCTGGGTTGGCTCTTTCGGCTGCGTCGCGGCGATCCGGCCCTGCGACCCTGACCGCGCGACAGTCTGGTGATGTGATGGCAGCAGGGATTCTCTGGATTTCACCCTGCTGAAAGCAGAAATAATCAATGGCTCCACAAGTCCATTAACTCAGTCGGAAAAGTTTCACCGGGATGCATCTGCATTCAGGGCCAATCAAAAGAGAGATGACGGAACAAACGGAAATAACGGAACACACGAAAAAAAGATCTGAACCTGACCAGCATTTTTCGTCTGTTCCGTTATTTCCGTTTGTTCCGTTATCTCTCTTTTGAGAGGCAGGAAAGATCGAAGGAAGTTTTACGTCGCGGCTGATTCAGTCTCGGCGAAAGGCCGCTGTTCAAACTGATTCCAGCGCCGCCTGATGTCCAGCACTTCGTCAGCCAGCTTCAGCAGTTGTTCTCTGAGCTGCGCGCCCGAAAGTCTCAGCGGCCCCGGATAAAGCACCGGCAGCGCGAGCGGGCGCGCCTGCTCACGATCAACCGGCGGCACGCGCGTGACCATTTCGTACAAACGAAACTCAGCCGCACCCGGATTCAACTTCATCCATTTCAGCAGCCGCCCCGTGTCAGGGTCGCATTCGGAAATGGCGTTGAGCAGCGCGCTGCAAACAAAACTGGTGCAGAAGACATTCTTTTTCAGACAGCCTTCAGCGCCGAGATGCCGACACATCGGCGGGCAGCAGCCGGTTCCCTGCGCGTGACACCGCCCGCAGATTTCGCCCGCGCCACTCTCAGCCCAGAACCGATCCATCGCGGCAATCAGTTCATCCCGCGTCATCTGCTGATCGTCTGCGGCCTGGTGACGGCTGAGCTGTTCCGCCTGCGTCGCGCGAATCGTGCGACGTTCGGCGCGCGCGCATTTCACGCACAGCCGCACGCGCGACATTTCAGCAGGCGCTTCAGTTGCGCTGAAAAAATACTGTGCATATTCGCGGGCATCTGCGGTGCTGCATTTTTCGCAGCCCGCCTGTGGCCCAGGGTGATGCTGATTCATGTCTGCACCTTCGGTTCAGCCGCACAGCGCGAAGCTCAAACGCAGCGGATCATCGGCCTGTGACAGCTTACAAGCCCTCCGTGCGCAATCGCAGCGCATTGCTGATGACTGACACCGAACTGAACGTCATCGCCGCGCTCGCAATCATCGGGCTGAGCAGTAATCCGAAAAACGGATAGAGCACGCCTGCCGCGAGCGGGATGCCGAGCGCGTTGTAGATAAACGCGAAGAAAAGATTCTGCCGGATGTTGCGCATCGTGGCGTGGCTCAGGTTGCGGGCGCGCGCAATGCCGCGCAGGTCGCCTTTGACGAGCGTGATGCCTGCGCTTTCCATGGCGACATCAGTCCCGGTGCCCATCGCAATGCCGACATCGGCTGCCGCAAGCGCCGGCGCGTCGTTGATGCCGTCACCGGCCATGGCGACAACGTGGCCTTCGCGTTTGAGGCGTGCGATGACTTCGCTTTTCTGCTGCGGCAGGACTTCAGCCATGACTTCATCAAGGCCGAGTTTACGCGCAACGGCTTCGGCGGTCGTGCGGCTGTCGCCGGTCAGCATGGCCACGCGCAGGCCCGCCTGATGCAATGACTGAATGGCCTCTGCCGCAGTTTGTTTGATCGGATCGGCGACGCCAATCAGTCCGGCGGCCTGCTGATTGACTGTTACAAACATCACCGTCTGCCCGTCACGCCGCAACGCTTCAGCGCGATCCTTCAGTGAACTGACATCAATCTGCAATTCAGCAAAGAGGCTCAGATTGCCAAGCGCGACTGCGGATTCATCAACTGCGCCGGTCACGCCTTTGCCGGTGATTGAACGAAAGTTTCTGACTGCCGAAAGCTGAATGCCTTTTGCCTGCGCGCCTGCGACAATCGCGGCGGCAAGCGGATGCTCGCTGGCTTTTTCGAGGCTTGCGGCCAGGCGCAGCAATTCGTTTTCACTGCGACTGTCAGCGTTGATGACCGACACGAGTTGCGGTCTGCCTTCGGTGATCGTGCCGGTTTTGTCGAGCACCAGCGTGTCAACTTTCGCCAGCGTTTCAAGCGCTTCGGCGTTGCGCACCAGCACGCCAGCCTGTGCGCCGCGCCCTGTGCCGACCATAATGCTCATCGGCGTAGCGAGGCCAAGCGCGCACGGGCAGGCGATAATCAGCACGGCGACAGCATTGACCAGCGCGTAAACGAAACGCGGTTCAGGCCCGACCACAGCCCAGATGATAAAGGTCAGCACAGCGACCAGCACGACTGCCGGAACAAACCACGCTGACACGGTGTCAGCGATGCGCTGAATCGGCGCGCGGCTGCGCTGAGCTTCGCTGACCATTTGCACGATCTGCGCCAGCAGCGTGTCGCTGCCGACGCGCTCGGCGCGCATCACCAGGCTGCCTGTGCCGTTGATCGTGCCGCCGGTAATTTTGCTGCCCGCGATTTTCTCCACCGGAATCGGCTCGCCGGTAATCATTGATTCGTCAACTGAACTTTCGCCTTCGATCACCGCGCCATCAACCGGAACCTTTTCGCCGGGTCGCACGCGCAGCCTCGCGCCGGTGACGACGTATTCAAGCGGGATGTCTTCTTCCGTGCCGTTGCTGCGAATGACGCGGGCAGTCTTTGGCGCAAGGCCGAGCAGCGATTTGATGGCGCTGCTCGTTTGCGACCGCGCGCGCAGCTCCAGCACCTGGCCAAGCAGCACGAGCGTTGTGATCACTGCGGCGGCTTCAAAGTAAACACTGACTTCGCCGCCATGCCCGCGAAACGAAGCCGGAAAGATCTGCGGGAAGAAAGTTGCGACGACGCTGTATAGATATGCCGTGCCCGTGCCAATCGCAATCAGCGTGAACATATTCGGGCTGCGATTGATGATCGAAGCCTGGCCGCGCTGAAAAAACGGCCAGCCGCCCCACAACACTACCGGAGTCGAGAGCGCAAACTGAATGAGCGTGAGCAGGCGATGGCCGATGGCCTGCTGCACCGGCTGACCCGGAATCATTTCTGACATGGCCAGCAGAAAAACCGGCACGGTCAGCGCGAGGCTGAGGCGAAAGCGTCGCCGCATGTCGGTCAGTTCGGGATTCTCGCCTTCATCCAGCGTGACGGTGCGCGGTTCGAGCGCCATGCCGCATTTCGGACACGCGCCGGGGCGGTCGCTGACGACTTCAGGATCCATCGGGCAGAAATATTCCTGCGCCCTGCCGCTTCGTTTGAGCGTTGACGACGGCATCATATGCGACATATCAGCGCCTGGCGGCGGTGCGCCGAGGCCGCCCAGGCTGACGAGTTTTGGCGCAAGGAACTGCGACGGATCAATGCTGAATTTTTCAAAGCACATCCGGCTGCAAAAGTAATATTTCTTTCCGGCGTGTTCATAACTCCACTCAGCCGTCGCCGGATCAACAGTCATTTTACAGACCGGATCAATGGCCTTTGCCTCGGCGGCTTGCGATGCAGCAACAGGCAGGCTGCGCGCGGCTGGCTGAATCGTGACGGGCGCGGCTTTGGGCGCAAGATACTTTGCCGGATCGGCGCTGAACTTTTCGCGGCAACCGGGACTGCAAAAATAATACTGCGCGCCGGCGTGTTCGTAACTCCACTTTGCGGTTGCGGGATCAACGGTCATGCCGCAGACCGGATCAATTACTTTTGTGTTTGTCATTTTCTCCTCCCTGCCTGGCGCGGTTCACTGCCCGATTGCGCCGGTTCTGACGTGACCGATATTATGTCTCAAAAGGCAGACCTTGTCGGCGGTGGTCGGCGCCTCTGCCTTTTTACAACCATGCTGACGCAGCGGCAGCAGAAATCTTACACCTGCATTTGCAGAGGATTTTTCATGATGGACATTTCAATGCCGGACACAACCGAGCTTCCGATGGATGAGCCGGAAGTAATCACTGATGAAATGGCGCGCGTGCTGGTCGAAAATCACCGGCGCTTTCTGGCTTTTCTGGAGCGTCGCGTCCAGTCGCGCGAGGTGGCTGAGGATATTCTTCAGGAAGCCTTTGTGCGCGGGCTGCCGCGTTTGTCTTCGCTGCGGCAGCAGGAATCTGTAGTCGCGTGGTTTTACCGGATGCTGCGCAATGCGCTGGTTGATTATTACCGCCGCCGCGACGCTGAAGCCCGTGCGATGCAGCAGGTGGCTGCTGAATTCAATGAAGCCGAGCCTGACCGCGAATTGATGAGCGAGGTTTGTCAGTGCGTGACTTCGCTGGTCGGGACGCTCAAGCCGGAATATGCCGCCGCCATTCAGCGCGTTGATCTGGACGGCCTCGCCGTGCGCGCCTTTGCTGATGAACAGGGCATCAATGCGAACAATGCCGGAGTGCGCGTTCATCGCGCCCGCGAAGCGTTGCGCCGACAACTTGTGCGCAGTTGCGGAAGCTGCGCCACGCACGGCTGTCTTGACTGTGACTGCCAGCCCGACCGCGATTCAGGCCACAAACATTGCGGCGCACAGGGCTGACCGGAAACTTTATTTCAGCCCTCAGAAAAATTTCCCTGACCAGGTGTAATGCCGTGTGACCTGCTCCGTCAGCAGTGGTGTACAGACGAACAACGCCGCCAGCGTGGCGGCATTGATCAACACCAGGCTCAATTGAAAAGGAGAAGATCATGAACAACAACACCAGTCAGACGACCAGCAACTGTTCCTGCAATCCCTGTCAGGCGACGAGCTGCGGCTGCGACCAGCCCGGCGCGACCACCACGTGCTGCTGCGGTGCGGACTGCGGCTGCGGCGCAGACTGCGAATGCCCGACCAGTTGCGGCGTCGCGCAATAAACGCGCGAGGCAGCGCGGGCACGCCCTTGTTTCCGCGCTGCCTCAGCCTTCCGGCAAACGTTTTCCCATTCGCGCGAGCGGCAGCCTTTCACCATCGGGCAACACTGATTCGACTGTCTCAATCACGGTGTAACCCCTGGCTTCATACAGCGGCAGTCCGGGCAGCGTGGCCATCAGTTCAAGTCGGCTGAATCCGGCCTCGCGCGCGGCGTCCTCGCAGGCTTTGATCAGCAGCGTGCCGATGCCCTGGCGCGCATAACGCGGGTCAACGAAAAAAGCTCTGATGCGCGCCGCATCAGTCGCCGGGTCAAGCAGCGGGTCTTTTTCTTCCTTCATCTGATCGCCGCCGTAAAGTGTGCGGCGGCGGCTCCAGCCACCGCATCCGGCAATTTCGTCTGCGGCTTCAGCGACAAGGTAAGTGCCATCGGCAATCAGTTGCGTGTCCACGCCGAAGACATAAACGAGCGCGCTTTCGATCTGTCGCGACGTGTAATAACCCGCGCTGAGGCTGCGCACCGAAGCGGGAATCAGCCGCTCCAGCGCGGGCAGGTCTTCAATGGTGGCGGGCCGGATGCTGATCGTCATACAGCTTGCAGGATTGCAGTGAAGCAGCCATGAACACTAAAGCATCACCGGCATTTCACGGCCACGCGCCGTCACGCGCTCAACACCGATGATTTGGCCCCTGGCAACCAGCACGGCGTAATCAAAATTATTCACCGTCGGGCAGACGTGACGCGGCACCAGATAAAGATGATCGCCAGGCGCAGGCCGCAGCGCGCCTTCCGGCACATCAATCGGCAGATGCTCCTCGCTCGGTTTGTGCGGCTGCCAATCGGGGTGGCCCAGCACCGCACAGGTCGGAATGCCCGCGTCGGCTGACACCGTTTTGTGTCCGGCATCGCAGGTGATGCGCTGCGGCGTCGGATGGCTGACCACAGTGGTAATCACAATCGCCGCCGGTTTGTAACCATACTCCGCAGGCAACTGCCCGGCGCTCGTCGCGTCGCCGTAAACCACCGTGCCCGGCGAGGCGCGATGAATAAACGAGGCCTTCGCAAACGGCGCGTAAGTGAGCGTGCAGGGAAAGGCCGGAGTGCCGGCGGTAATCACTTCGGCAACGGCGAGGCCGGCGTCGCTGAGGGTGGCGATAAGCTGCATCAATCGGTCGTAACCGGCGTGCGCTTTCGCTTCGCGTTCGGGCAGCGCGTATTTGCTCATGTGGCCGTCGTAATAATGCAGCCCGCGAAATTCAAGGCCCGCCGCCTGAATCGCCTGCGCCAGGCTGACGATCTGTTCGGCCCGCGCCTGCTCGACGCCGGTGCGATCCATGCCGCCGTTGATGTCAATGAACAGGCTGATCGCACTGCCCTGCCAGGCTTTGATTTGTTCAGGACTTTCGACCAGGGCGGAAACGCGGCGGTCAGCAAACTGTCGCGCCAGCTCCTGCACGCGCCGCGCATTGGCGCCGACGTGCGGATAAGCGACGAGCAGATCCTGCGCACCCGCTTCACACGCCGTCTGCATTTCCAGCGTCGTCGCGCATTTGACATTCGTCACGCCGCGCTCAATCAGCTTTCGCATCACGAAGCCCAGCTTCGCCGTCTTGACGTGCGGTCGCCAGCGGTTCGGATCATGGCCGAGTTGCCTGAGCGTCGCGGTGATGTTGGCCTCAACAATGTCAGGATAAATCACCAGGGCAGGCGTCATCACCGATTCGATTCCGGCAATGCGATAGTCTTCATCAAAGGCGAGCGCGGGAAGGGCCTGTGCAGGTGATGCCATGTCTTCTCCTCAGGCGAAGAAGAGAGATGACGGAACAGACGGAAATAACGGAAGACACGGAAAGCTTCAGACCAGTTTCAATTCTTCGTCTGTCTGTTACGTTATTTCCGTCTGTTCCGTCATCTCTCTTTGGTTTCATTTGTCAGATCAATTGAGCAGTTTTGGTTCATCCGCGGCGGGTTCATCCAGGAGCAGCGTCTCTTCGCTCACGTCCCAGATTTCAAACAACTCGCGCGGGACTTCCATGACAAAACGCGACGGGCGTTGAATGACTGTCTGCCGGGCGCGTTCGCTTTCGATCAGCGGGTACATCACATACAACTCATCCCTGGCCCGCGTCAGCGCGACATAAAATAATCGCCGTTCGTCCTCTTCGCCTTCGGCATCGCGCAGGCTGCGGGCTGACGGGAAGCGGCCATCAGCAACCCAGATGACAAAGACCACGCGCCACTCCAGGCCCTTGGCCTGATGCACCGATGAAAGCGTCAGGCATTCGTCTTCCTCGCCGCCCATCACCACGTCTTCAGCCGTCGTGCCGCCCGGCGGCGAAAAACGTTCGGTGTTGATGAGCGCCAGTTCGCTCAAGTTCGCGGTCGTTTCAAAGCGCCCGGCGAAATTCGCCAGTTGCCGCAAATCTTCTTCGCGCGCTTCGGCGTTTTCGTAATTCGCCTGCAGGTACTCGATGTAACCGCGTTCGAGAATCAGTTCAATCTGCTTCGTCGGATGATCAATCGTTTCGGGCGCAACCAGTTCTCTGATGAGATCAGCAAACTCGCGCCAGCCCGTCGCCGCGCCTTTCGGCAGCACGGCGCTGAGCGCATCGGTTCGGATGAGCGCGAGCGGTTCATCGGCATAAGCCAGACGCTCCCAGACGCGCGCGGCGGTGGCATTGCCGATTTTCGGAATCAGCTTCAGCACCCGCTTCCAGGCCAGTTCGTCACGCGGATTGACGATCAGCCGCAGGTACGCCGTCACGTCCTTGATGTGCGCCTGCTCAAAAAAGCGCACGCCCGAACGCACTTCGTAAGGGATGCCGCGCCGCACAAGTTCAAGCTGCAGTTCGAGCGCGTGAAAGTGCGAGCGATAGAGCACGGCCATGTCTTCAAGCGGCACGCCTTCATCGCGCAGCTCCAATACCCGCGAGGCGACAAACGAAGCCTGCTGATCGGCATCGCGGGCGGGTACGAGCGCCGGCGTGAAGTTGCGGCTCGGCCTGACGGGTTGCAGGTGTTTTGAAAACTGTCGTCTGTTGTTGCTGACCGAAGCGTTGGCGAGCATCAGAATTTCGGGCGTCGAACGATAATTCGCTTCGAGCTTGTAAAGCCGCGCATCGGGATAGCGTTCATTGAAGCGAAAGATGTTTTCGACATTCGCGCCGCGCCAGCCAAAAATGCTTTGCGCGTCATCGCCCACCACCATCAGGTTGCGATGCTTTTCGGCCAGCAGGTCCACAATCTCAGCCTGCAGGGTGTTGGTGTCCTGGTATTCGTCCACCAGAATATGCTCGAACTGATTGCGGTACACGGCGGCGATCTCCGGCTTTTCAATCAGCAGCCGCTTCCAGTTCAGCAGCAGGTCGTCATAATCCATCGCGTTGCGTTCGCGCTTGCGCTCCTGATAGAGCCGGTCCAGCCGCACAATCTGACTGGTCAGCGGCTCAAAGTGCGGGTAGCGCGCGGCGATGAGTTGTTCGAGCGGCGTGTCGGTGTTGGTAGCGAAGCTGAACATTTCATTGAGAACTTCGCCTTTCGGAAAGCGCCGCGCTTTGGTGTCAATCGCGGCGTCTTCGAGGCAGGCATCAATCAGGTCTTTGGCGTCCTCGGCATCCAGAATCGTGAAGCTGCTCGCGTAACCCAGGCTCGCGGCGTGACGGCGCAGAATGCGGTTGGCAATGGAATGAAACGTCCCGCCCCAGACGCGCCGCACGTCAGCGGCGACGAGCATTTCAACCCGGCTGAGCATCTCGCGCGCGGCGCGATTGGTGAAGGTGACGAGCAGAATGCGCGCCGGAGCGACACCGGCTTCGATCAGGCGCGCAACGCGATAAGTAACCGTGCGCGTCTTGCCCGATCCGGCTCCGGCAATCACGAGCAGCGGCCCTTTGCCCGCCATCACGACCGCGTGCTGTTCCGGGTTCAGCGCTTCGCGGTAATTGGTCAGTGAGACTGCTTTCGCTGGTTCTGATCGGATGATGTATGTGCGAGTCATCAGAAAAAGAATACGCAACAACCAGCGTGTCAGGCAATGAAAAGCAGGAAGAGAGATGACGGAACAAACGGAATGAACGAAACAGACGGAAGCCACACTGAACAGCGGCAGGAATTTTCCGTGATTCCACAACAAATGACGGAGCTACGCTTGCTGACAAGTTGCCACACTGAACAGCGGCAGAAATTTTCCGTGATTCCCGTCTGCGGTGGTCATCGCGCTTCCTGTTTTTCCATTGGCTAACTCAATGTCATTGCCCCGGAGGGGCGCAATTCAATAGCCGGGGGTGAAGCGTCAGCGCAACCCCCGGATGATTGCCACACAGAACGCCAGCCCTGAAAGGGCGTGAGAGGTTCCGGCAGGATCGTTGTTAACGGAACGACTGACGCCCTTTCAGGGCTGGCAGTTTTTTATGCATCCGGACCAGGGGTTCCGCTGTCGCTTCACCCCCGGCTATTGCATTGAAGAGTGTGCAAATAAAAGTCGAACAGACTCAGCAAAGCCAACATTCGCG
>CAYWDW010000141.1:4547-9685 GCA_964457105.1 uncultured Heliobacteriaceae bacterium | reverse complement strand
GGAACAGCCCTGTGCTGAATCTGTCTGGTTTCGTTTGTTCAGTTATTTCCGTCTGTTCCGTCATCTCTCTTCCGCTTAACTTAATGCCATTGGGCTTACAGCTTCGCCATGGTTAAGGGGGACGCCCCACACGTGATAGACGATGTACTTTAATCTGAATTCAGATAGTACCCAGGGCCGATTCGTAAGGCAAAGAGGTATAACAAAGGAAAAGGCGCACCTTTGATCGTGCGCCTTTTCCTTTGTCCGTTCGTGAACCTACTTCTTATGGATTCGGAACCTTGAGGAACACAATCAGCAGCGTGAAGATCACGAGCGTTTCAATAAACGCCAGCCCGAGAATCATCAGCACCTGAATGCGGCCTGCGGCGCCCGGATTGCGCGCGGCACCTTCGCAGGCTGAACCGGCCACGCGGCCCTGACCGAGCGCGGCCAGACCGGCGGCAATGGCGAAACCGACCGCTGCCGCAATGTAACCATAACCTTTGTCACCCACACCGCTCTGGTTCTGCGCGAAGGCCGGAACCGAAGCGAGCAGCATCGCCACAGCGCCTGGAATGGCTTTGACGAGTTTGTTCATTGTGAATTCTCCTTTGAATTACCGTTGATGTTCCGGCGCGTCTGTTGCCGACGCGCCGCCTGATTTCAAAGGATGCTGCCGATGAAAGCTGATTGCGGTTCGGGGTATGAAGGCCACGCCAGGTATCCTTTGCAGCTTTTGGGAAGTGCAAAGCTCCACTACAGCGCTCGCGTGACAGGTGATAAAAAGAACCGGTTGCAGTTTCAGCGGGCATCCGTCCGAAAAAACTTTTCAATGGGCGGTGGCAGGTTCGCCGTGCCCGTGTTCATGTTCGCCATGATGCGCGGTCACTTCGCCCAGATAGATCATTGACAGCGTCACGAAAATAAACATCTGCAAAAAGGCGGTCAGCAATCCGAGCGGCATCAGAAAGACCGGCACAATCCACGGCGTCAGGTCGCCGATGATTCCGCTGACCTGCTCCTCACCGAAGATGTTGCCGAACAGACGCAGGCTCAGGCTGAGGATGCGCGCGAGGTTGCTGATGATTTCAATCGGAAACATCAGCGGCGCGATGAACAGCACCGGCCCGAAGAAATGCTTGATGTGACCGACGAGGCCGTTTTCCTTAATCCCGACGTAGTTGTAGTAAAGAAACGAACAGAGCGCGAGCGCGAGCGTCGTGTTCAGATTCGCGGTCGGCGGCAGGGCGACAGCCGCGGGCAGCATGCCCATCAGGTTCGAGATGAAAATCAGCGTGGCAAAGGTTGCGACGACCGGGAAGTATTTCAGTCCGTGTGGCCCGACCAGATCGTGCAGCATGCTGCGCACGGCTTCAACGCCAACCTCAAAAGTCTGCTGCCGCGTCGTCGGCGATTCAGCCGACAGCTTGCCGCGCAGGAAGTAAAGAATGACCACCGCAATGATGGCCACGACGATGAACATCACGACGTGCGCCGGAATCGGCAACTGGCCGGACGCCAGGTACTGCTCGTAAGTTTTGCCTTCGCCGGGCCAGTGCGCGCCGAGCAGGCCGTAGAGTTTCGGCATCAGTTGCGACTGCAGCGAAAAGACCGCTTCGCCCAACCAGTGATTGGCCTGCTCAACCAGCCAGGGGACGTGATGCCCGCCTGCCGCGTGACCGGCTTCAGCCGCGTGTTGTGCCGCTTCGGTGGCCGCTGCGCCGTGTTCCGCCGCGCCCTGCGCCGCTTCAGCCGCTTTGGTTCCGTGTTCCTGCAAAAAAGCCAGTAACATCATAAGAGGTGTGTTGAATGAATCATCATTTCAGGGAGTGATCTGTCGTTTCGTCATCCCTGACCATTTTGAATGTCAGGTAAAACTGATAACCGGCTTCGATCATCAGCGCGCCGACAAACGAGGCCAGCCCCAGGCAAACGCCCAGGATGCTGAACCAGCCGCTCCAGATTGCTGCGCCCGCTATCAAAGCCACCACCAGGTAACGCAGCAGAAATTTCGCCGCCGTCCATTGCGGCAGGCGCGGATTGCGCGTCTGCGCCGCCACGCCCAGAATCACGGCGGTGCTTGAGCGCAGCCATCGTTCATTAAAGATGCTGAGCGCCCCGCCGAGCATCACGCCCGCTGTAGTGCGCCACCCGGCAAAGATCAGACTGATGATGACCGAGAGCGCGATCACCACGTAAGTGTTACGCTGAAAGCGGCGCTCGCTGACTGCCGGATCAACGTCTGTCGGCCCGATTTCATCTGTCGCTTCAGGCGCGTCGCGGAGAACTCTGTACAAGGGTCTGTTATCTTCTGGCCCCATAGTCCGGCCTCATCAGATTTATGCGCGTCCCGCGAACTGCGAATCTTAGCCACTCAGTCCGCCGCTGTCCAGTGACTTGTGAATTATGGGACAAAATGACCGCTGCTCCGGCTCCCGCGACAGGCGCAGGCGATTTTTCGTTGATTGTCCGGCGCATCGGTCGGATGATAGGCCGCAGCAATGGTCAGGATTCATCGGTCGGATTCAGCTTACAGGCGGTCAGGTTTTATGTGGCATCGGCATCGGATTCTGTGGACCTCAATCGCAGCCGGATGGCTGCTGATTGCGCTGTCCTTTACGCTGAACTATTACTTTTTCTCGCGCCATTATGTCGAAATCTTTTCGACTCCGCCGACGCTCGTGCAGATGCTGGTCTGGGAAGTGCCGTACTGGATTTTGTGGGCGGCGCTGGCCCCGCTGATTTTTCGTCTGACGCGCCGCTTTCCGCTCGAACGCGAGGCCTGGCTTGGCAAGGCAAGCGTGCATCTGGTTGCCTGCCTGGTGCTGACCGTTGCGCATCGGTTTGTTTATCTGCCGATCTGCTGGCTGCTTTATGTTGACGCTTACCGCCGGATTCCGACGCTTGCCGGGCTGTACGGTTCCGATCTTTTTTTCAATCTGCCGACCGGTTTGATGAGTTACGGAACGATCCTGCTGGTGAGCAACGTGATTGATTATTACGAACGTTATCAGGCCGGTGAACTGCGCGCCTCGCAGCTTGAGACGCAGCTTGCACAGGCGCAGTTGCAGGCCCTGCGCATGCAGTTGCAGCCGCATTTTCTGTTCAATACGCTCAATTCGATTTCGGCCCTGCAACTGACCGACGTGCAGGCGGCGAATGCGATGACGGCGCGGCTTGGCGATTTTCTGCGCCTCACGCTCGACAACGCCGGGACGCAGGAGGTCACGCTCCGCGAGGAGATGGAATTTCTGCGCTGCTACCTGGAAATCGAGCGCGTCAGGTTTCAGGATCGCATGCAGGTGACGATGGAAGTTGACCCGGAATCGCTCGATGCCAGAGTGCCGAATCTGATTCTGCAACCCATCGTTGAAAACTCGATCAAATATGCCGTGCTGATGCGGGCCGCGTCAGGGCATATTCAGATTCGCGCGCGGCGCGTCAATGGCCTCGTGCGCATCGAAGTGCAGGATGACGGCCCGGGCCTGCAAATGCCGCGCAACAGCAACCGGGTCACGCGCGGCGGGGTCGGCCTCGCCAACACTGAAGCGCGTTTGCAGCAGCTTTATGGCGGCGCTCACCGTTTCGCCCTGGCCGACGCGCCTGCCGGTGGATTGCTCGTGACGCTCGAAATTCCGGCCCGCCGCCGTGACCCTCAGGTTTGAATCGCCGATGACTGATGAACACAGAATCCGCACCGTGATTGTTGATGACGAACCGCTCGGACGCACCGTCATTCGTGAAATGCTGCGTGGCGATGGCGAAATCGAAATCATCGGTGAATGCGCCAATGGTCACGAAGCCGTCGAGGTCATCAGCCGCGAATTGCCCGAGCTGATTTTTCTGGATGTGCAGATGCCGGAAGTCAACGGCTTCGACGTGCTGGCGGCGGTTGAGCTGACACAGATGCCGATGGTCATTTTCGTCACGGCCTACGATCAGTATGCAGTGCGCGCCTTTGAAGTCCACGCGATTGATTACCTGCTCAAGCCCTTTGACCGCGAACGCTTCGGCAAGGCGCTGCAACGAGCGAAAGCGCACCTGCGCCACGCGCGCCGCCGCGAAGTCAATGACCGCATTCTGGCGCTGCTCGAAGAACAGAAAGCCAGAACCAGATACCTGGAGCGTCTGGTCATCAAAGCGAGTGGCCGCGTCTTTTTTCTCAAGACCGACGAGATTGACTGGATCGAAGCCGAAGGCAATTACGTCTGCCTGCACGTGCGCAAGGAGTCATACCTGCTGCGCGAAACCATCAGCAGTCTCGAAACGCAGCTTGACCCGCACAGATTCCCGCGCATTCATCGCTCACAGATCGTCAATATTGATCGCATCCGCGAACTGCGCCCCTGGTCGCACGGCGAATACCAGGTCATCCTGCACGACGGCGCTGAACTGATTCTCAGCCGCAGCTACCGCGAACGCCTGCACTCACTGCTCGGCAAAACGCTCTGACGCTCCGCCTTCATCCCGCCTTTTTGCGCCTTCGTCACAACCTCGTGCGCCCTCGTCACAAAATGCTTCGCCGCATGTTCATTGCTGTATAAGATCGCCCGCGTCTTCGCCGGGTTTCACCGGCACAAGCAATCACAGGCTGTCATCCACTTCTTCGTCCACGTAGTGGACGGCAGAACGTAGCCCCGGATGAAGCGTCAGCGGAATCCGGGGTAGCTGATGCAAAAAATTCCAGCCCGCGTGAGCGGGCGACAGAAAAACCATCTCCAACGCAAAGAGGCAAAGAACACAAAGACGAAACAGGATGATGGAACCCGCCTTTGCTTCTTTGTCTCTTTGCGTTGGAAATAAATTTTATTGCCTGGGTTATGAACAAACTTCTGCTGACCAAACCGCTCGACAAACTGCTCGCCGAAGCTGCGACTGAAGGGCAGCACGGACTCCGGCGCGTGCTCGGCCCGCTCAATCTGATTGCGCTCGGCATTGGCGCAGTCATCGGCGCAGGCATCTTTGTGATTACCGGCTCGGCGGCAGCGCAGTTTGCCGGGCCTGCCATCACGCTGTCATTCGTGCTGGCGGGCCTCGGCTGCGCGTTCGCGGGGCTGTGTTATGCGGAACTCGCCGCGATGATTCCGATTTCAGGTTCGGCTTACACCTACGCTTACGCTTCGATGGGCGAACTGATTGCGTGGATCATCGGCTGT
>CAYWDW010000141.1:0-4537 GCA_964457105.1 uncultured Heliobacteriaceae bacterium | reverse complement strand
CCACTTCCTTTTCTGAAAATATTACCTAGCGTATTACCAGCAACAGCCGAACCGTGGAGAACGCCAGCAGTTCCAACTGCGGCAGCAGCAACCCCGGCTGCAGGAACTACAGCTCCAACTCCGGTAGCTTACGCTTCGATGGGCGAACTGATTGCGTGGATCATCGGCTGGGACCTCGTGCTGGAATATGCTTTCAGCGCGGCGACGGTGGCTTCGGGCCTGAGCGCGAATGTCGTCAGCCTGCTGCAGGATTTCGGCATTCATCTGCCGCCGCAACTGATCGAAACGCCGGGTCAGCAGTTGATTCTGTATCAGGGAAGATGGGAACTGCTCACAACGCTCGCGCCGGTCATCAAAGCGGCGGGCCTCAGCCCCGATGCGCTGCCGCAGGCGACGGCCATTTTCAATCTGCCTGCGTTCATCGGGGTCTGTCTGGTCACGCTGATTCTGATTGTCGGCGTGCGTGAATCGGCCAATTTCAATGTCGTCGTGGTCTTCATCAAAGTGGCAACGGTGCTGGTGTTCGTCGTCCTTGCAGGCGCGTTTTTATGGAAGCATCCGCAGATTGCGACGACCAACTGGAGTCCGTTCCTGCCCGAAAACAAAGGGTCATTCGGTGAATACGGCTGGTCGGGCGTGGCGCGCGGGGCGGCGAGCGTCTTCTTTGCTTACATCGGCTTCGATGCGGTTTCGACTGCTGCGCAGGAAGCAAAGAATCCGCAGCGCGACATGCCCATCGGCCTGCTCGGTTCGCTGGCGATCTGCACCGTTCTTTATCTGGTCGTCGCTGTATTGCTGACCGGAGTTATCAATTATTCACGGCTCAATGTTGCAGCGCCGGTCGCGCTGGCGATTGATGAAACGGGCGTGGGCTGGGGCAGTCTGCTGATCAAAAGCGGAACGATTGCGGGCCTCAGCACCGTGATGCTGACGACGCTGATGGGGCAGTCGCGCATTTTCTTCACCATGTCGCGCGACGGGTTGTTGCCGCAATGGGCGAGCGCCGTGCATCCGCGCTTCAAGACGCCGTGGATTTCATCAATCATTGTCGGCCTGTTCATTGCGGTCTTTGCGGGACTGCTGCCGATTCGCCTGCTCGGTGAACTGGTCAGCATCGGGACGTTGTTTGCCTTCATCATCGTCTGCATCGGCGTCTGGATTCTGCGCAGAAGGCGGCCCGAACTGGCGCGGCCATTCAAAACGCCCTGGGTTCCGTTTGTGCCGGTCGCGGGCATTCTGATTTCGCTGCTGCTGATGGCGAGCCTGCCATTTGATACGTGGCTCAGGCTGATCGTGTGGCTGGTGATCGGCTTTGTGATCTATTTTGCCTACAGTCGCCATCACAGTCGCGTGCAGTCCCTGAATGGCAAACAACCCGCAAGCCAGCCTGCCACCAGCGACTGAATATTTTTTTCAACGCCAGGAAGCAAAGAGCGCAAAGAGCATCAGGAAAATAAAACCACGAAGGCCACGAAGAACACGAAGAACAAATGGGAAGAACGCCTGAAAAGATCAGCCTTCCCTTCTTCGTGGTTTTCGTGGCCTTCGTGGTGAATATCTTTCTGACAACTTGTCCCTGCTTTGCGCTCTTTGCCTCTTTGCGTTTTATTTCTGTCAGGGTTGACCGCTGATATTTGACCGGACAGCATGGCGGCGCACAGGAGAAACCACCATGAACAGAATGCGTCGTCACTTCTTACTGCTGTCGTTACTGCTCGTTTGTTCGGCCACCGCTGCGGCCCAGGCCGATCTGCCACGCCGCTTTGCGCTGATTGATAAATACGTCGCTGAGACGGTCGCTCAGCAATCAGTGCCCGGCGTCGCCATCGCCATCGCAAAGGACGGAAAGATTATCTATGCGAAAGGCTTCGGCTTTGCCGATCTTGAGAACAAAGTTCCGTTCACTCCGCAAACCGTTTCGCGCATCGGCTCAGTCTCAAAGACCTTCACGGCAACTGCCGTGATGCAGCTTGTCGAGCAGGGCAAAATCAATCTCGACGCCGAAGTGCAGACTTACGTGCCGACCTTTCCGAAAAAGAAATGGCCGATCACGATTCGTCAGTTGCTCTGTCATCAGGGCGGCATCCGTCATTACAGAGGCGTGGAGATGTTCAGCAACAGGCGCTACGATTCGGTCGAAGCGGCGCTGGCGATCTTCAAGGATGACGACCTGATCAACGAACCCGGTACGGCGTTCAGTTACACGACCTATGGTTACAACCTGCTCAGCCGCGTGGTCGAAGCCGCTGCGGGCGAAACCTTTCCTGATTACCTGCATCGTCACATCATCGAACCGCTCGGCCTGAAGCAGACTTACCTCGATGAAAAACAGCGCCTCATTCCGGGTCGCGCGCGGTTTTATTCAAAACCAAAAAACGGCGAGATCGAAAACGTCCCGCAGGTTGATCAGAGCAACAAGTGGGGCGGTGGCGGATTGCTTTCGACGGTCGAGGACCTGATCCGGTACGCGAACGCTTACGATTCAGACCGCCTGCTCAAACCGGCGACGATTCAGCAGATGTTCACCGCGCAGAAAACGCGCGATGGCAAAGCGACAAATTACGGTCTGGGCTGGGCGACCGCGCTTGAAAACGGTCGCCGCCGCGTCGAACACAGCGGCGGTTCAATCGGCGCGACTTCGATGCTGACGAAATATCCCGATCAGGGCATCACGATTGCCGTGCTGGTCAACTGCGATCATTACGGCGCGCCGCAGTTCCGGGCCGGTGTGGCAAAGATTCTGTTTGGCGACGGTGCAGGCAGCAAACCATAACTGAAGGCAGCTTCCACGAAGGGACACGAAGCAGCACGAAGAATTGCTGTATTCCTTCGTGCTTCTTCGTGTCCCTTTGTGGATGAATTGCAGAGAAAGCGGGGAAACACTGATGAGCGAGATGGCAGGGCGTGTGGCGCTGGTCACGGGCGCGAGCAGCGGCATTGGCCGCGCGACGGCAATCAGGCTCGCCGAACGCGGCGCAGCAGTAGCCATCAATTACCTGAAAAACGCCGACGGCGCGGAAGAGTGCCGCCGCCTGATTGCAGCAAAAGGCGGACGCGCCATCACTGTGCAGGCCGATGTTTCAGGCGGCGCGGGCGTCCGTCATCTGATCGAAGCCGTTCATTCACAGCTTGGCCCGATTGACATTCTCGTCAACAACGCAGGCGACCTGATCGAACGCAGATCATTGCGCGATTACACCGAAGAGTTGTGGGATCAGGTGATGAACCTCAACCTCAAAAGCGCCTGGCTGTGCGCGCAGGCTGTGATGCCTGCGATGATCGAACGCCAAAGCGGCGTCATCGTCAATATGGGTTCGATTGCCGGGCACAACGGCGGCGGGCCGGGCGCGGGCGTTTATGCGGCCTCGAAAGCGGCGGTGATGTGTCTGAACAAGGCGATGGCGAAGGAGCTTGCGCCGTATGGCATTCGCGTCAACTGCGTCGCGCCCGGAATAGTTGCTACGCCCTATCACGAACGCTTCACCTCGTCTGAAATGATGAAAGGATTCGTCAATGCCATCCCGCTCAAACGCAGCGGCACGCCGGAAGAGATTGCCAGTGTGATCGTTTTCCTCGCGTCTGACGCGGCGAGTTACATTCAGGGCGAAACGATTGAAATCAACGGCGGGCAGTTAATGGACTGAGTCAGACTACTCGACATTGGAACAGTACCGGGAGCGGTAGCGACCTGGCGCTACCGGAAGCGGCTCTTTAGAAGAAACCCGGTCGCTACCGCTCCCGGTACTGTTCCCTCGTGTTCTGAAGGCAGGAAGCCATTGTGAGCTTTCCTGCCTTTTGATTTATGCCTGGCCTGCCGCGCACTGGTTTGTCTGAATCAACGTTCGGACAGAGCCGAAAAAAATGCGGGCGACGCTTCGGTTGCCTTGCCCTGCTGACCGAACGGTAAGTAACATTCCGCAGCGGCAATCCGTAATTATCAAACCTCAGGAGAACAGTATGGCTGAAGCAGTAATCATTGATGCAGTTCGCACGCCGATTGGCAGAAACAAAGGGGCCTATCGTGACACGCGGCCCGATCAGTTGCTGGCGCACGCGCTCGAAGGCCTGGTCAGCCGCACCGGCCTTGATAAAGCAAAAGTCGGCGATGTCATCATCGGCTGCGTCGGCCAGGTCGGCGAGCAGGGCATGAATATCGCCCGCCGTACCGCATTGCTCGCGGGATTTCCGATTGAAGTTCCCGGCGTCGCGCTCAATCGCTTTTGCAGTTCAGCGCAGCAGTCAATTCACTTTGCCGCGCAGGCCATCGCCGCCGATGATCACAATTACATCATCGCGGGCGGAGTCGAATCGCTGACTCGTGTGCCGATGGGCAGCGATGGCGCGGGCGTGTGGCCGCAGATTTACGAAGCGATGAAGGAGCATTACGACCTGGTTCATCAGGGCATCAGCGCCGAACTGATCGCTGACAAATGGAACATCACGCGCGCTGACGTTGACAACTTCTCCGCTGAAAGCCATCGCCGCGCAGCCGCCGCCGCAAACGCCGGGCTGCACGCTGAAATCATTCTGACGCCAG
>CAYWDW010000140.1:0-9693 GCA_964457105.1 uncultured Heliobacteriaceae bacterium | reverse complement strand
TGGCGTCGGCTTCGCGTTCCATATCGCGGTAATTGAAGCCGTGATCGCGGCACAATTCGACCCGTCCGACCTCAAACCAGATCAGATAATTCGAGTGATAGACGATGCCCGCCTGATCGGTTTCAGCATACCGCACCCGCAACCTTGTTTCGCTCCAGTCGTAAGTCATAAGGCAGTGGTTAGTGGTCAGTGGTTAGTGGTTAGCTGGCAGTTGTCCGTCAGTTGGCCGTAATGAGCAGTGCATGGCGGTGCGACAACCTGCAACGGACCATGGACAACTGACAACTGACAACTGCCTTATGGTAGAGTTTAATTGTGGTTCCGGCAATCGGTTCGTCATTCAGGAGGTTTATGCACAACAGATTTTCATCGCTGATCGTAATGTTCGCGCTGCTGCTCGCGCTGCCGGTGATGGCGCAGGTGGCGGCTCCGTCGGGCGCGGCTCCGGCCAAAAAGACTGTCATTACCGCGGCGAGCGTTGAAGCCGCGACAAAAGCCATTCTCGAACAGGTCGGCGAGATGCGGCAGATCAAAATTCTCAGCCCGGTCAAAAGCGGCGCCAAATCGCGCGCTGAGATTGAGCAGATGGTCATTCGCAATTTCAACGAAGAGACGCAGCCTGGCGAACTTGAAGCTTCAGGCAAGGCGCTGCGCGCGTTCGGCCTTGTCCCGCCGGGTTTTCAGTTGAAAGAGTTCACCATCAAACTGCTGACCGAACAGGTGGCCGGGTTTTATGAGCCGAAGGCGAAGGAATTTTTTATCGCTGACTGGAACGACCTTGACGCGCAGAAACCCGTCATCGCGCACGAACTGACGCACGCCCTGCAGGATCAGAATTTCAATCTGCGGCGCTTCGAGAAATGGCCGACGGGCGACGGCGACCGCGAGATGGCGATTCACGCGCTGATCGAAGGCGACGCGACGGTGCTGATGTACGATTACATGCTCAAACCGATGGGCCGCAGCGTGGCACAGTTGCCGATGACGATCAGCAAACTGGCCGAAGCCGGGATGGCCATGGCCGGCGGCGATGATGTGAAGATGCTCAAGTCCGCGCCGGCAGCGCTGCGTGAATCGTTGATCTTTCCGTATATTTACGGCGCTGATTTCGTGCAGGCGATGCTGAAAAAACAGGGCTGGGCTGGCGTCTCGCAGGCCTTTACCGAGCTGCCGCAATCAACCGAACAGATTCTGCACTTCGACAAATACACGGCCCGCGAAATGCCGGTGAAGGTGCAGATGAACGACCTCAGCGCCACGCTTGGAAAGGGCTGGAAGCGGCTGCTGACCGACATCAACGGCGAATTCGGTTATATGATGATTCTGGCTGAATACGTGCCGAAGGATCAGGCGCGGCAGGCGGCGGCAGGCTGGGGCGGCGATCAGTACGCGCTGTATGAACGCGCGAGCGACGGCCACCTGCTGATCGTTCAGCGCAGCGTCTGGGACACGGCTGAAGATGCGACTGAATTCGTCAATGCCTATGTAGCCCGCACAAAGAAGCGTTACCCTGAACTGAAAGCGCGTCAGGAAAAGTCTGCCGGTCAGGAATCATTCATCACCTCCGACGGCATAACCCTGATTGAACGACAGGGCCAGTCAGTGCTGATTATCGAAGGTCTGCCTGAAGCACTGGCCGCAAAGGCCGCAGGCATCAGCGCGGCGCTCAGGCCGGAAGCGAAGCCGCAGAGTCAGGTGAAGTGAAGTCGGACGGCGATGAATCTGGATCTGCTGATCAAACTCAGCCCGCTGGTGGTCGCCACGCTGCACGGTTACGGCGCAGCGTGGCTGGCCGTGAAAATGCTCTTTCGCCCGCGCCATCCGGTTTACCTGTTCGGCTGGCAACTGCCGCTGACGCCGGGGATGCTGCCGAAGGAACGCGCACATTTCATCGAAGCCCTGTCCACGGTCATTGCTGAACGCCTGCTCGACATTGAAACCATCGCTGACGAATTGATGAAGCTGGATCTGCACAGCGAAATCACGACGCTCGCGCAGCGTGAATACCTGCAGCATTCGCAGAGCGAATCAACGATTCAGGTCATCACCGAACACCTGCGCGAGCGGCTTTATCACCTGCGCGATTCAGTCGAAAGCCGCTGGGAAATCACCCGCGCCCTGCGCAAGATCATCGAGCAGGAGATGGAGCAGCGGTTCAGCCTGCTGCGCCGGATGGCGACGAATTACTTTCTGGATGATGACGCGCTCTATCGCATCGTGGGCGATTCAATCAACAAACTGGCCGAACAGATTGCCGACAGCCTGTATGTGCGCACGACGATTTCGCAGGCTATGGCGCAGGTGCCCGAAAAAATTCTCAGCAGCGGCGCGATGGTTCAGTCAGCGACCGTCAGCAACTTTGTCAAAACGCTCAGCCAGCGGCTGGACTTCCGCGCCATTCTGATCAACCGCCTCAGCGCGCTCTCAAACGAAGACATCGAACAACTGGTGATGGACACCGCCGGACGCGAAATCAGCGCGATTGTCTGGTTTGGCGCAGGCATTGGCTGCCTCGTGGGCATCGTGCAGACGCTGCTCAACTTTGTGTGAGGTGAATTGGTGCGCGCCGTGAACAAGCGCGACAGCGCGAGTTTTTGACGCGGCTGCCTTACTGACTGTGGGACGAAAGCGGTGGCAGGCTCAGGCCGAACACTGCGGGATTTTCGCCGACGATGGCCGCCGCAAAAAACTTCGGCACGTAATTGCGGCCTTCCTGTCTGAAATAACCATCCAGTTTGTCGGCGTTGGCAAACAGGGACCAGAAGCTGCGATCAAGGTCGGGATGTGCGCGGCGCAACTGCGTCAGGTCGCGGCGCACGGTGTCGGGATTGCGATTGAAGCTCAGCAGCACGAGCGTCATGCTGCGGGCATCGGTGCCGAACTCGGTCACGCGGTCGGCGATGTATTGCGCGGCAATCGGAGCCATCTTTTCGGCGTTGCACAAATCCTTCGGTTCAGCGCCGTAAGCGCGGGCGCTGGCCGGAATGAATTGAAACAGCCCTTTCGCGCCGTAAGGACTTTCCAGGCAGACGCGGTATTCAGATTCAATGATCGGCAGATAAAGACCGATCATGACCGGCACGTGCCGTTCACGAAAGGCGCGCCCGATGACTGGCGCATAGCTGCTGGCGCGCCTGAACATCTCAGACAGCCCTTCGACGCCTGACTTTTCCTGCGACACACCGGCCCGCGCGGCATAATCGTCAACATATTTTTTGATCGCCTGCACGGCTTCGTGACTGAAGGCATGCGGGTTGTCACCAAGCAGGGCTGAAACGTCGGCGGCCTTTTCAGCCACAAAGGCCGCGCGTTCAGCTTCGGTCATCTGTTCCCACGTGCTGATGGCTGTGTTCGGCTGGTTGAAAAGAATCGTTGAAGAAAGCGAAGCGCGGTTAAGCAATGCAGCTTTGTCGCCGCCGACTTCAGGGATTCCGGCAGTCATCATCAGCAGCAGGATGATCTGAAGAATGATGAATGACTTGAAACTGGTTTTTCGGCGGCGTGAAGGCGGTTTGACCGGCGCCGATTGAATGCTGACGATTTCAGTCTTCAGGCGGCGCGCATCCGCAGCAGGCAGCCAGAACCCGGAAGCTGACCGGGCCGCTTCGCCGGAAGCTGCGACAGGCTGGCGGATGACCAGCGATGCTTTGGAATGAATGTTACGGTACTGCACAAAGATTCCCCCATGTCATCAAAACTGCTTCAGACATGCGCTCATCTCAATCGTGAGGGGGGCTTTATCGCTGGCTTTCGGCCTGAATCATCTGCTTCAGGCTCGCCCGGTGCTGTCGCATCTCAGCGATAAATTCGTGGAACAGATAAGTCGAATCGTGCGGGCCAGGCCCGGCTTCGGGGTGGTATTGTACCGAAAAGACGGGCAGTTGGCGATGGCGAATCCCGGCCAGGGTCTGGTCATTAATGTTCCAGTGCGTGAACTCGATTTCATGCTCATCAAGGCTCTGCGCGTCCACTGCGAAGCCGTGATTATGCGCGGCGATTTCGATTTTGCCGGTGCGGGTGTTTTTGATCGGATGATTACCGCCGCGATGGCCGAACTTCAGCTTGAAGGTGCTGCCGCCGAAAGCGTGGCCGAGCAGTTGATGACCGAGACAGATGCCAAAAATCGGCGCGGCTCCGAGCAGCTTTTTCACTTCGCCCACAATCGGTTCAAGCGCCGCCGGATCGCCGGGGCCGTTTGAAAGAAAGATGCCGTCAGGCGCGAGCGACAGCACGTCATCGGCTTTCGTCCGTGCCGGAACGACCGTGACGCGACAACCGAGCGCAGCCAGGTAACGCAGGATGTAATACTTGATGCCGAAATCGTAAGCGACGACGTGAAACGGTTCTTCGTTCTTTGCTGAATAAAGATGATGACGCACCGCGCCAAGCGCATCGAAGGCATCAACTGCCTTGTCAATCGAAAGATTCGTGAAAGCCGATGACACCTGCCGCTCGACCTGCTCCGACCATTCGTACATATCGCCGCAGGTGACTTCATCAACCAGGTTGCGCCCGATCATCGAAGGCGCAGCTTTTGCCTTTGCCACGAGGCTTTGTTCATCGAGGTCAGTTGAAGAAATGCAGGCGCGCATGGCGCCCTTTTCGCGGATGTGGCGCACGAGCGCGCGCGTGTCAATGTCAGAGATGCCGACGATGCCGTAACGTTTCAGGTATTCATCGAGCGACAACGCCGCGCGCCAGCTTGAACTGATTTCCGAAACTTCGCGGACGACGAACCCTTCGACAAACGGGCGGCGCGATTCAACGTCTTCAGGATTGACGCCGTAATTGCCGATCTCGGTGTAAGTCATCGTCACAATCTGCCCGGCATAGGAAGGGTCAGTCAGAATCTCCTGATAACCGGTCATCGCAGTATTGAAGACAACCTCGCCCGTGCGTTCGCCCGGCGCGCCCCACGCGCGACCGCGAAAAATCCGTCCGTCTTCCAGCGCAAGAATGGCAGTCTGTTTCATCAGGCTCTCCGAATTGAGATGGCTTAAAAGTAAACGGGATTTTCCCTGTTTCCGGCTGATTTCGCAAACCATGCAGCGAGGATCAGCCACGCCGACCAGGGGCTTTGCAAAGTCAGTCAACCGGGGCCGGATCATTTTTTTATCCACGAAGGAACACGAAGGACCACGAAGCCAACCCCTGGACAGCGGTTTTGCTTCGTGGCCCTTCGTGTCACTTCGTGGATGAAATCTTTTATCTCACTTTGCCACAGCCCTGCCATGCCGACACGGGTTCACGCCTTCGGGTGCGCCTTGTCGTAAACCTCCATCAGCTTGTCGGTCGAAACGTGCGTGTATTGCTGCGTGGTCGAAAGGCGCGCGTGGCCGAGCAGTTCCTGAATGGTGCGCAGGTCGGCGCCGGCATCGAGCATGTGTGTGGCGAAGGAGTGGCGCAGCGCGTGCGGGCTGATGTGATGAATGTCGGCGCAGAGCTTGACGTATTTATCAATCATTCGCCCGACCGAGCGCGTGGTAATGCGCGTGCCCTGGTAATTCATAAAGACGGCGAGCGCGTCAATCTTTTCAGGATCGGCTTCAAGCAGCAGTTCGCCGCGCACGCTGAGGTAATCTTCAAGCGCCTTTTTAGCATGCGCGCCGAACGGGACCATGCGTTCCTTGCGGCCTTTGCCTTTGACGCGGGCCGTCTGGTTTTCAAAATCAATGTCGGTCAGATTCAGGTTGACAAGTTCCGAAACGCGCACGCCGCTGGCATAAAGCAGTTCGAGAATGGCGCGGTCGCGTTTGCCGAGGACGGTTTCAGGGTCGGGCGTTTCGATAAAACGAATCGCTTCCTGAATCGTCAGATGATTGGGCAGATGGCGTTCGACGCGCGGGCTGGCGACGAGGCGCGCCGGATTGACTTCCAGCACGCCTTCGCGGCAGAGGAAGCGAAAGAAGGTGCGAATGGCCGCGATCTTGCGATGAATCGAACTTTTCTTTTTGTTCTGTTCATAGAGCGTCGCCATGAAATCGCGGATCGTCAGGTGATCGAGGTCACGAATGTTGACCTGACGGCGATGGCCATCCTGATCGGGCGGCGCGACGTGATCGTGAAACTGTTCAAGATCGCTCGCGTAATTCCGCAGCGTGTGTTCAGACAGATTGCGTTCGTATTTCAGGTGCTGCAAAAACTCGTCAATGTATTTTCCAAGCATATCCGCAGGCCCCGTGCTGATGTTGATTGATCGCGCCAAGAGTAGCAGGAAAATCGCTGCGCTGTGAATCTTCTTTTGCCGTGAACCATCACCGGCTGCGCGGCTGCACGGCATTGAGAATCAGCTTTTTCAACTCAGTTTCTTCCTCGCACCGGAACTCAATCTGTGCGGCATAAAGCGGCAGCGGCGAACTGCGTGCTGCCTCAGGCGGCAGGTTGGCCGCGTCTTTTTCAGTCAGGATGACGGCGTCGGCCTGCGCGGCCTGGGCCTGCCTGAAAATCTCTTCAAGCTCCGGCGTCGTGTAGCGGTGATGATCGCTGAAATCGCGGCGCACGACGACGGATAGATTCAGGCGTTCGAGATCAGCCATGAAGCGTGCAGGCCGCGCGATGCCGGAAACAGCAGCGACGCGGCAAGGCGCGAGGTGTCGGGCCGGAATGAACTCCGCCTCGCCTGCGGCATTCAGTTGTCGCAGCCGCGTCATCTCGTGCGTCGCGTGAAAGACCGGCGTCCCGCCACAGTGTTCGCGGATGAACCGGTGAAATGCGGCGCGGTCAAACGGCTGATCGGCGCGGGTAATAATTACGGCATCGGCGCGCTGCATGGCCGTGAGCGGTTCGCGCAACCTGCCGAAGGGCACGAGGCGCAATGCGCTGAGCGGTTCGGTGGCGTCAAGCAGCAGCAGGTTCAGATCGCGCGCCACGCGCAGGTGCTGAAAGGCATCATCGAGAATGAAAGCTGAAACCTTCGTCTGCTGTTCAAGCCAGCGGCCCGCGCGATAACGGTCACTGTCAACGATGACGCGCACGCCGGGACAGGCCACTGCCAGCAGGTACGGTTCATCGCCGGACTGCTGCGGGCCGCACCGCACCGACCGTTCATTCGAGACTTCAACGCGACCCGTGCCCGAACGTTTGTAACCGCGACTGAGAATGGCGACGGCCAGGCCTTCATCGCGCAGGTAACGCGCAATGAAGGCCGTGAGCGGCGTCTTGCCCGTGCCGCCGGTGGTCAGGTTGCCAATGCTGATGACGGGCGCGCTGAGGCGGCGTGTTTTGAAAAGCTGGTGACGATAGAACGACAGGCGCAGCCTGACACCTGCTGCATACAGCCCGGCAGGAAGGTAAAGCAGAGCGCGGGTGACAGGATGAAGTTTCACATCAGGCTGGCGATGATGGCGACGGTTTTTCCGGTCGCGCCGCGATTGTCGCTGACGACCTGGCGCGCATGCTCGCCACAGCGTTGCGCCTCGTCAGGGTCGGTCAGCAGTTCGCTGAGTTTGTCGCTGAGCGCCGCGGTCAGTTCACAATCGTTTGCGCCCTGAAGCGTGATGAGCGCTTCGCGGCGAGTGAATTCGCTGGCAATCTCGCGGAA
This sequence comes from uncultured Heliobacteriaceae bacterium, assembly GCA_964457105.1. Taxonomy (GTDB): domain Bacteria; phylum Acidobacteriota; class Blastocatellia; order RBC074; family RBC074; genus DASRDU01. Next base: position 2,153 of record CAYWDW010000140.1, on the reverse strand, counting down.
GTTTTCCATATGCGGCCCGACGATGACAGGCCGCGCATAAAACGCCGGTTCTAAAATGTTGTGGCCGCCCTTCGGCACCAGGCTGCCGCCGACAAAGACGACTGAAGCGAAACGATAGAGCGCCGCCAGTTCACCGATTGAATCCAGCAGAATCACATCAGCCTGGCGGGATTCATCATTGATCCTTGAAGTCGCGGCGTCGGCTGAACTCAGCGCCGAATGTCTCAGTTCGGCCAGCGCCGGTTCAGGCTGCCCGGCCAGCATTGAGCGGCGCACGCAGCGAAAGCGCGTGGCATCAAGCAGCCGCGCGACTTCGTCAAATCGTTCAGGATGGCGCGGCGCCAGCAGCAGCCGCGCTGTAGCGGTGGCCGGATTCTTTCGTAACTGCTCGAACGCGGCAATGACGATCTCTTCTTCGCCGTCGCTCGTGCTGCCGGCCACGATCAGCGGCGAATGGCTCAGCCCGAAAGCGGCGTCAAGCTGCGCGGCAATCGCATCCAGCGCGGAGCCGCGCCCGGCTTCGCCAATGTCGTATTTGATATTGCCGCTCACGCTGACCCGCTCAGCCGGAGCGCCCAGCGCGATGGCGCGTTGCGCGTCGGCGGCGCTCTGCATCGCAAAATGCGCAACCTGCGCATACATCCGGCGCACCAGAAAACCGAACTGCTGCGCCCGCCCGAACGAACGATCAGAGATCCTGCCGTTGGCCACGATGACCGGCACTGACCGCTGCTGGCATTCGCGCAGAAAGTTCGGCCACAACTCCGATTCCATCAGCACCACGGCCTGCGGGCGAATGACCTCAAGCGCGCGCCGCACTGAAAAGCGCCAGTCAAAAGGGAAGTAACAAAACCCGTGGGCTTCGGTGATCCGTGATCGCGCCACCGCCTGGCCGGTGGCCGTCGTGGTCGAAACGATCAGCCGGTATTCAGGAAAACGCTGGCGCAGGGCGGCCACCAGCGGACGCGCCGCCAGCGTTTCGCCGACTGAAACCGCGTGCAGCCAGATGGCCGGACGCGCGTCCTGCCCGAACTCTTCGGGCAGCCGACCAAGTCGTTCACGAAAGTTGCTCAGATATTTTTTGTTGATGAAGGCCTGCCAGGTAAAGTACGGCAGCAGCGCGACTGAAGCCAGGCTCAGAAAGAGGCTGTAAAGGAAATACATAAAAGCAAAGTGGTCAGCGGCTGGTGACTGGCGGCCAGTGAAAATTGTGTTTCAACTGACCGCCGCCCACTGACGACTGACCACTGACGTTACGATCTGGCGCGCTCGATGTAGCGGCCTTCGGTCGTGTCCACACGAATCTTGTCGCCTTCCCGGATAAAGGCGGGAACCTGAATGGTGATGCCCGTTTCAAGTTTCGCCGGTTTGCCGACGTTGCTGACGGTCGCGCCTTTGACTTCAGGTTCGGTTTCGACAACAGTCAGTTCGACGACCTGCGGAATATCAATGCCGATGGGTTCGCCTTCATAAAACTGCACCTGAATCACCGTTTCCGGCAGCAGGTAGCCGGCCATATCGCCGAGGTCTTCCGCGCTGAGCGCGACCTGTTCGTAGGTCTCGGTGTTCATGAAGTGATAATCCGAACCATCGTTGTACATATAAGTCATCTCGTGATCTTCGAGCATGGCTCGCTCGATGGTGTCGGCGGAGCGAAAGCGATGTTCCGTCGTGGTGCCGGTCCTCAGATTACGCAGCTTGGTCTGCACCATCGCGCGCAGGTTGCCGGGGGTGTGGTGATGAAACTCCACCACTTTGTGGGGAACTCCGTTGAAGATGATCGCCATCCCCTTCCGGATCTGTGTTGCCTGAATTGCCATTAGATTTACTTTCTCCTCGAAATGATTGGAACTGCCTGATTGTCACGAAAATGACTGTGCATGAAAGCCAGAAAGATAGCTAATTTCGCCGGGGCTGGTCAAGCATGATGAGCCGCGTCAATCCTCACGCGAGGCGCAAAAAGATGCGTCTTGACGGAGGCGGCAGGGCGTCGTAGTATGCCTTGCGCTGCGGGATCGTCTGCTACGTTGGTGAGCAGCAGCAATAAATTTGAGCCTAATTCATTTGATCGGGAGACCCACGCACATATCTGCTGGCAGGAATGCTCGTCAGAGTACGAGACTCGAAACGCCGCAGAGCTGGGTTGCCCACCT
>CAYWDW010000139.1:0-9699 GCA_964457105.1 uncultured Heliobacteriaceae bacterium | reverse complement strand
GCTGACTGTTGCGCCGTCATCGGCCCGGTTTCAGTCCGTCCAGGCGGCGATCAATGCGGCACAGCCCGGCGACACGATTCAGGTGCAGGCCGGGACTTACACCGAACAGATCACGCTCGACAAACCGCTGATACTTGAAGGCATCAATAAACCTGTGCTGCGCGGCACAGGCACGGGCAGCGTCGTCATCGTCACTGCCGCCGGTTGCACGCTCAGAGGCTTCATCATCGAACACTGCGGCGGCAATCTGCAGGACGAGGATTCGGGCCTGCTGCTCAGGTCGAATGACAATCTGATCGAAGACAATGAACTGCGCGACATTCTGTACGGCATTTATCTGTATCACGCGCAGCACAACACGATTCGCCGCAATGTAGTCACTGGTCGCCGCCAGCTTGAATCCGGCGCCCGCGGCGCGGGGCTGCATCTGTGGAATTCAGCCGCCAACCTCATCGAAGACAACACGATTACCGAAGCCCGCGATGGCATGTATATTCAGACGAGTTCAGGCAACACGATTCGTCGCAACCGCGTCTCGAACCTGCGCTACGGGCTGCATTACATGAACTCGGATGACAACCGGTTCGAGGACAATATCTTTTCAAACAACGTGGCCGGCGCGGCGATTATGTATTCGCGGCGCATCGAACTGCGGCGCAACGCCTTCACGCACAATCGCGGCTTCAGTTCCTTCGGCATTCTCTTTCAGGACTGCGACGATATTCGCGCCGAAGATAACTACATCATCAACAACGCCACCGGCATTTTCATGGAAGCGCTGCGCCAGAGCGCCTTCCGCCGCAACGTGATTGCCGAAAATGATGTGGCGCTGCAGATTTTCAGCAGCTCGGCGCAGAACATTTTTACTGAAAACAACTTTATCGAAAATCTCAGCCCGCTCTCGCTCGTCGGCAGAAACACGACGACGCAGTGGCAGGAAAACGGGCGCGGCAATTACTGGAGCGATTACGACGGCTATGACCTGGATGGCGACGGCGTGGGCGATGTCGCGCACAAGGTGCAGAACGTGTTTGAGTATCTGGAAGGTAACTTTCCGCGTCTGCGTCTGTATCTGAGCAGCGCCGCCGCACAGTCGCTGGCGACGGCTGAAAAAACCTTTCCGATCATCAAAGGCTCGGCTGAAACCGACACCGCGCCGCTCGCGCGCGCCGTGGCGATGAATGTCACGCTCGATCAGGTCAGGCCGCAGCGCCGCACGCAGGTCCTGCTCGGTTTCATGTCCACGCTGATGCTGATGGCCGGCCTGGCTGCGATCTGGACCGGTCAGCGGCGCAGCCGGGTCAGCGCACCGCTGACGAAATAAAAAAACAATCCGCCGACAGAGCGGAAACTTTTTCAGGAGAGAACATGATTGAGGTCAGACATCTGTCCAAAAGATTTGGCGAATTCACGGCGGTGAATGATGTCTCGTTTGAGATTCGGCAGGGTGAAACATTCGCGCTGCTTGGCCCGAACGGCAGCGGCAAAACCACGACGCTGAAATGTCTGGTCGGGCTGACCGTGCCGAGTTCAGGCGAGATTCTCATCAACGGTCTGGATGCGTGGAAGCAGGCACGCGCGGCGCGTCACCTGATGAGTTACCTGCCGCAGCACGTCAGCTTTCACGACAACCTGACCGCCCGCGAAGTGATGCAGTTTTACTGTCAGATCAGAAAGCTGCCCGCAGCTCGCATCGAACAGGTGCTCGGCACTTCACAGTTCGGCTTCAACGGCTTCACCGATAAACCGGTCAGCGAATATTCGGGCGGCATGGTGCAGCGCCTGGGCATTGCCGTCGCCTGCCTGCCCGATGCGCCGATTATGCTGCTCGATGAACCGACGGCGAGCCTTGATCCGGCGCGCGCGATTGAATTCCGCGAACACCTGCAATCGCTCAAGGCCGCCGGCAAGACCATTATCTTTACGTCGCACGTGCTGGCCGATGTCGAACAACTGGCCGACCGCGTGGCCATTCTCGTCGGCGGCAGACTGGTCGCCGTCGAATCAATCGCCGCGCTGCGCGAAGGGCTGATGCGCAACTGCCGGATGCGCGTCGTGATGGCGAACCCGGACTGGCAATGGATCGCTGCCGCGCAGCAGGCCGGAGCCACTGAGGTCACGATGGAAGGCGATGCGCTGCTGCTGACCTCGCGCGCCGAAGACCGCCTTGAAATTCTGCGTCGCCTCGAAGCCGCCGGTGGCCGCGTGGCCCGCTTTGCCACCGAAGAGTTGTCGCTGGAAAGCATCTACCTCAAATACATCAGCGAGCAGCCGTCGCACTGAGAAGGAGTCAGCCGTCGTGAGAAGTCAGCAGGTCAATAAAGTTATAACCGCCGGTTCAGTCACGCGCCGGATGCTCGTCATCGCGGCTTCAGCATTGCTGCTCGCCGCCTGTCAGTCAGCTTCGCTGACGCCGGTTGAACTGGTGGCCGAGGATATGTGCGCGTCCTGCAAAATGGCGATTTCAGAAAAGCAGTACGCCGCCGAAGCGCTGACGCCGGAAGGCGACGCTTACAAGTTCGATGACCTCGGCTGTCTGGTTGATTTCATTGCCGCCAAAAAGAACAAAGCGCCGATTGCCGCTTACTTCGTGGTTGATCTGGAATCGAAGCAGTGGCTGAAGGCCGAAGACGCACACTTCGTCAGTTCGGCAAAGTTTCGGACGCCGATGGGCGGCGGCATTGTGGCTTTTAAGGACCAGGCGCAGGCGCAGGAAGCTGCCACGGCCAATGGCGGGAAGATGCTTTCGTTTGCGGCAGTCATCAACAGGACAGGGAAGTCAGGAGAATGACATGGATCTCAACTCAGTGGTCACCATTGCCCGACAGGAACTGACCATCAACATCCGCAACAAATGGACGCTGACGTTTGCGGCAGTCTTCAGCGTGCTGGCGCTCGGCATTTCATACTTCGGGCTGCTCACTGCCGGATCAATCGGCTTTCAGGGGTTCACGCGCACTTCGGCGAGCCTGCTCAATCTGGTGCTCTATATTGTGCCGCTCGTGGCGCTGACGATGGGCACGCTCAGTTTTACGAGCGAAAAGAGCGCGGGCGAACTGCTCTTTTCGCAACCCGTCACGCGCACTGAAATCCTGCTCGGCAAACTGCTCGGCCTGTTTGCCTCGCTTTGCACTTCGACGGTGATCGGGTTCGGCCTGGCCGGAGTCGTGATTGCGGTCAAGGCGGGCAGCGACGGCGCGCTGCGCTATCCGCTGTTTGTCGTCTTCGCGCTGCTGCTGGGGCTGATCTTTCTGAGCCTGTCGGCGCTGATTTCATCGCTCTGTCAGCGCAAGACCAAAGCCTTCGGCGTGGTGCTGTTTCTGTGGTTTTTCTTTGTGCTGTTCTATGACCTGCTGATCATTGGCGGCACATTTCTGATGCGTGAGCGCACGGCGAACAATTTCATCTTCGCTTCGCTCTTTGGCAATCCGGTGGACATGGTGCGCGTGGCCAGCCTCCTGACCCTGGATGGCAAGGAGATCTTCGGAGCCGCCGGAGCCGCGCTGACACGCGCGCTCGGTGGCGAAGCGGCCAGCGTTCTGCTGCTTGTGAGCGGCCTGCTGGTGTGGGCCGTCATCCCGTTTCTCTTTTCGCAGCGGGTACTCAAACGGCAGGATATTTGATTTCCCTCAACGCAACAACGCATCTCTCCTGTAAAGGGCAGGCCGCAGGGTCTGCCCTGTTTTTTGACGACGGTCAGAGGCGAACCAGGCGGTATTGGCGTGTCCGGTTCAGCATGTCCGGTCCAGTACGCGAGCGTGAGCGAGCGCCCCTGCACTGCGGACCGGGCGCTCGCGGCCGCGCGGGGACAGACCCGGGCCCCCCCATGGGCCCTTTTGGGTGGTGGCGGGGGGGCACCAAGGGAAAACGCATCATCCTGCTGACCACAGCCATCCTGCTGCTGGTCGTCGTGGCTGAGCTGTTTTTTTCAGGGCGGTTGCGGCTGTCACTGGCCGACCGGCTTCACTTCGAGCGTGAAGAAACGGAACTGGTGGTGACGAATGCAGCGGGCGCAAGCGTGCGACTCTTCAGGGCCGGGCCGAGCCTGAATGAAGCTGCTGAAATACCGGCCTTCGATGGCCAGCGCCGGTGGCTGGCGCGGGGCGGTTATTTTGTGCAGGCGGTGGCGCAGGGCAGCACGGTTTATTATCCGGTAACGATTATCGGTTATCGCGCCGGGCCTGATGCTGACGGCGTGCTGAGGGTGACAATTCGCCAGATGCCGACTGACGCGCCGCCGCGCCTGAATGCCGATCATCCGGCGATGGCTTACATTCCGAGCGGCAGCTTTCTGATTGGCGACCGGCTCAATCCGCGCGAACCGCATTACGTCTGGCTGCCCGCGTTTTTCATCAGCACGTTTGAAGTCACGAATGCCGAATACGGCGAGTTTATGCGTGACCCGCAGGGGTATGCTGACCCGGCCAACTGGACGCCGTCCGGTCAGCAGTGGAAGGCGGCGAATGAATCGAAGGCGACGGCGCGGCTCAGTCCCGCATCGCCTGAATATCAACGCTTCGGTCAGTCCGATCAGCCCGTCACGTGGGTGACGTGGTTTGAGGCGCAGGCTTATGCCAGATGGCTGACGCGCAGGCTCGGAGCCGGACGCTGGCTGTTTGCGCTGCCGTCAGAGGCCGAATGGGAAAAGGTCGCGCGCGGCCCTGACGATTTTGAATATCAGCTCAGCCGCACAATCAGTGATCGGGAAACGACCCTTTATAACTGGAAGAAAAATCCTCTGGCTCCGGTCACCGTCATCGGCCTCCGCGAATCAGCGGGCCGGTACCTGCCGAACCGTTACGGCCTCTATCACCTGACCGGCAACGTCGCCGAGTGGACAGCCTCGGTCAACCGACCATTCAGCCGCGAACGTCCTTACGTTGACAGCGAACGCAACAACGCCGAACCGCTTGAAGCCCGCATCGTGCGCGGCGGCTCGTGGTACAGCGCCAGCATCGCCGTCCTCAGCAATTCGTACCGCGAAGCCTTTCAGCCCGCCGTCAGTCATCACGACCTCGGCTTCAGAATCGTGGCTCATCCGCTGCCCATCCTGCCGGATGAAAAAACGAATCAGGGCACACCGTGAGCGCCGCCGCATTCAGCGCGAGACAGCGTTTTGTCAGGCCAGCTTCAGGCCGTTTGTCACAGTTGTGTTGTCAGTGATGGCAGGCCGAGGCGGTGGACTGAGCGGCGGGTGATGAGGTCAGTTTCGGGCTGACGTAAGGGATGCCAAGCGACAGGCCGCGCATAATCAGCAGCACCGCGACAAGGGCAGTGCCAACGGGCAGCAGGCGTCTGATTGAAAGCCGGGCGTGCGGCGACAGCAGGCCTGGCACAAGCGAAACAGCAAACATGGCCGGAAATGTTCCCGCGCCGAAGAGCGCCATAAACGCGGCGCTGTGAATAATGCCTGGCTGCGCCACTGCTCCGGCGAGGCCGATGTAAACGAAGCCGCACGGCAGCAGGCCGTTGAGCGCGCCAATCAGAAACTGCGCGGTGTAACCGCGCTGACGAAAGAGCGGCGCGAGCCATCCCTTGAGCGCCGCCAGGCCGCCTGCCGCGCCTGACACTGTGGCGGCGCGCTGCGTGAGGCGCTTTGGCAGCAGCAGCCACAGCAGAATGCTCGTGCCGGTGGCAATCGAAAGCGCCTGCTGCAGGCCCGCCATGCGCGCCGCGCTGCCGAGCAGTCCGAACAGCAGACCAAGCAGCGCGTAGGTCAGCACGCGACCCAGGTTATACAGCAGCCGCCCGACGATCAGATGCCGTCGCGCCGCGCCGCCACGCGGCAGCGCCAGCGCGAGCGGCCCGCACATGCCAACGCAGTGCAGCGAGCCGAACAGTCCAAGCGCGAGGGCAGCCAGTAATGCGGTCATTTCGCTTCCTGCCGTGTGCTGAGGTGCAGCATGTATTCGCGGTAAAATTCCTGCCCGGTTGCCTGCCAGAGCAGTTTGGCGCGCCATAACCCGGCAGCCATCCGGCCCGTCGGAATGCGCTGCCGGCCCTGCGCGTCCGGCGTAATGCTGATCGTGCGATCAAGCGCCGAGGCCGACGGGCGATAGAGCAGCAGCGTGCCGCGCGCGTCTTTCATCGTCGCCGGAAAGCGCACTTCAATGAACTGCCCGTCCGGGCTGAGTTCGCACACGGCCTGCTGCTCGCTGGCATTCGTCTTGCGCAGGCGTTCGATCTGCTGTTCGTAAGCGACTTCGCTGGCGTAATAATCCTGCGAGACGAGTTCGACTTTCTGCGTCATCGTGAACGCCACGAAGCCGAGCGTGCCGAGCGCGAACAGGCTGTACACCGCCGCAATGCCCCAGCCCCACAGCGACTTGCGCGGTTGACGAATGGTTTCAGCAGGCATCTTCAGTTTTCTCCCTTCACCTGACACTGGCCGCCAGAAATCTGGTTTCGACTTCCCTGAGCAACTCGCCGTTTGAATAAATGCCGAACTTCACGTTCATCGCGCCGGAGGCGATCTGATCTTTTGGCAGCAGGAGCATAAAGCGACCGCCCTTTTCACTGATCGCCGGCACGGGCGAGAGGTCGCTGAGCAGCGTGATCGTGCCCTGTTGCGGCGCGAGCAGTTTCACTTCGACCGGTATCTGATAGTTCCGTTTGTTGACGATTTGCAGGACATAGAAATTGATGTAATCGCCGTTGGCCTGCTGCTGCACGAGCGTGCCGGGCTGTCGCAGCACGAGGACTTCGGTCATCGGGCGTCTGAAAAAGAAGAACAGAAAGATCGCCGTAATCAGCACCCAGGCGATGGCGCAACTCACGACCCGCCGCGTCAGCCAGTGCGGATGCCCTTCCCGGATGGCCGTCAGCGACGTGAAGCGAATCAGCCCGCGCGGTTTTTTGATCTTGTCCATCACCGCATCGCAGGCATCAATGCAGGCCGTGCAGTTGACGCATTCAAGCTGGATGCCGTTGCGAATATCAATGCCGGTCGGACAGACATCAACGCACAGTTTGCAGTCCACGCAGTCGCCGCGCGGCGGCGGCGCGGCAGGCGGTTGCCGCAGCTTTTCAATGCGGACCAGTTTGCCGCGCGGTTCGCCGCGTTTGAAATCATAAGCTACGACAATCGTGTTGGCGTCCACGAGCGCCGACTGATAGCGGCCATACGGACAGACGACCACGCACGCCTGCTCACGAAACCACGAAAAGACGCCGAAGAAAAGAAAGGTGAAGATATTGATCGCAATGAAGCCGGTCAGGTGATGAGTCGGCGGGGCCGTGACGATTTTGCGCAGTTCATCAACGCCGATGATCCAGGCCAGAAAGGTGTTGGCGATCAGGAATGACAAGCCGTAAAAGATGCTGAGCTTGAGGACTTTCCTGAACAGCTTGACCGGCGTCATCGGCGCTTCATCAAGCTGCCGCTGCTGCCGCGCGTCGCCTTCGATCAGGTATTCGATTTTGCGAAAGACCATCTCCATAAAGACGGTCTGCGGACAGAGCCAGCCGCACCAGACGCGGCCAAACACAGCAGTGAACAGAAAGATCGAGACCAGCAGCATCAGCAGCGCCAGCACGACCAGATAAAAATCCTGCGGGAAAAAGGTCATCCCGAACAGAATGAACTTCCGTTCGATGATGTTGAGCATCACGAACGGATGCCCGTCCACCCGCACGAGCGGGGCGCCAAACAGAAAGGCGAGCAGAAACCAGCTCACAATCGTGCGGGCAGTATAAAACCTGCCGCTCGGTTTTTTCGGGAAGATCCACTTGCGCTGCCCGTCCTTGCGCAAACTGGCGGTCAGATTGCGATAATTGTCAGGTTCGTTGGTTGGTGCTTCGATGGTTGACATTACTTTCTCAGCTCGGAACCCGCGTGCAGTCGGCCTGGCGCACGCCAGCGTGCGCCAGGCTGAAATTTTGCCAGTCGTGTTTCGGGTTACTTTTTCAAGGTGGCGACTTTTTCACCCTTCCTGTCGCCTTTGGCTTTGTCGTCCTTTGGTTTTGCGCCTTCATCCGCAGGCTGACCGTCAACCCACTTCTTTTCGCGGGCGAGATCAGCCGGTTTCGGGTTGGGCGGGTTCGAGCCTTTCAGTGACAGCATGAAGCTTGCCACCTGCAGCACCTGTTCATCGGTCAGTTTCGCGCCGCTGCCAAAGGGCAGCATGCCTTTGTCAGGATAGCCCGTGCGGATGCTCTTCATAATCGAAGGCAGATCGCCGCCGTGAAGCCAGAATTCATCGGTCAGATTCGGGCCGACCTGGCCGCCGAGGTCGGGCCGGTGACAGACGAAGCAGTTGTTGCCCGTGCCGGTGAAAATGGCGCGGCCCTTGTCAATCGAAGCGAAATCGGTGAGCGGTTCAGTCGGGTCGGTCCTGGCCGCGACCGCTTCGCCGCCCGGCGGCTGTTTGGTCCAGACGGCGACTTCCTGTTCATACTCCGCCTTTGACGACGGGCCGTCCGAGACGTGGTAATAGACGAGATAACCGAACGAAAAAACAATCGTGAAGATGAAGCCGACGAACCACCAGAGCGGCAGGTCATTATCAAATTCCTGAATCCCGTCTGCCTCGTGGTTTTCCAGCAGTTTGTCCTTCTCAAATCCGCGCATGCTTATTCCCCCTGCGGTGATTGATGATTGATCTCAGACGCATCTGACTCTTCAAGCGGAAGCTGTGACATCTCCTGCAGCCATTTCCGGTCGGCCCTGAAAAACCAGATCAGGATCGCGGTGAAGAACAGAAAGAACATCAGCAGCGAGATGATCGGATAAATCCCGATGCCTGCGATGGACTCCATGACGTTTCTGTACATCGTGACCTCCGGTTATTTCTGAGCAGTTTCGCGGCTGCCGGTGTTTTGCGCCTGCGGTTGCGGCGCTGTGGCCTTGATGTCGGTGCCGAGCCGTTGCAGGTAGGCAATCAGCGCGACGATTTCACGATCAGCCGACACTGGGAAGCCCTGCTGCTTCAGGCGTTCAGCCACTTCCGTGGCCTGCGCCTTTGCGTCGGCGACGGCCTGCGACTCGTACCCTTCGGGATACGGCACACCGAGGCGGCGCAGCGTAATGATCTTGCCTTCGGTGTGGCTCAGATCGGTCTGCCTGTCATAAAGCCACGTGTAGGCCGGCATAATCGAGTTCGGTGAAGTCGAACCCGGATCCTGCATATGCAGGTAATGCCACGAATCGGGATACTTGCCGCCGACACGATGCAGATCCGGCCCGGTGCGCTTCGATCCCCACAGGAACGGATGGTCATACACGAACTCACCGGCCTTTGAGTATTCGCCGTAACGCTCGGTTTCAGACCGGAGCGGTCGCACCATCTGTGAGTGACAGGTGTTGCAGCCTTCGCGGATGTAAATGTCGCGGCCTTCGATTTCGAGCGGTTTGTAAGGATGCACGCTCGCAATCGTCGGAATGTTTGATTTGATCAGCGCCGTCGGCATGTATTCGATGACCCCGCCGACGAACACGACGGCGAATGACGCGACCGTGAACCGCAGCGGACGGCTTTCAAGCAGCCGGTGCCAGGCTTCCGGCCCGTGTGCGGCGACCGGCGTGCGTTCCAGCGCCGGAGCTTCAGCCGGTTCGTTGGCCACCAGTTTCCCCTGCTTCGCCGTCTTGTAGAGATTCCAGACCGCAAAGAGCGCGCCCGTCAGATACAGCGTGCCGCCGACCACGCGCAGCCGGTACATCGGCAGAATCTGCGTCACGGTTTCGAGGAAGTTCGGATAGCG
>CAYWDW010000138.1:0-9756 GCA_964457105.1 uncultured Heliobacteriaceae bacterium | reverse complement strand
GGACGGGTGAACGCTTCACGCTCAATCTGGATGCGTTTCTGATCGGACGCCGACGCGATGTTGATCCGGTGACTTTCTCGCGGCAGATTTACAATCCAGGTTATGCCAGAGTTGATCTGGCCGGGTCGTATCGCCTGACGCCGCGTGTGGCCGCGTTTGCGCGGATCGAAAATTTACTGAATCAGAATTACCAGGAGGTGCTCGGCTTTCCCGCTTACCGGCTGAATTTTTCCGCCGGATTGCGCTTCAGAATCGGCGGCGAGAAGTGAAGGGTAACAAAGCGACGCGGGCGTGATGCGCCACGTTGTGTAACCGCAGGCGAGCGTGAGCGAGCGCCCACGCTGAATGACCGGGCGCTCGCTCACGCTTGCGGATTGTTGCACAGTTCAGAAACGGAAGCCGACGCCGGTGCTGAATTGCAGGTTGCTGGTCGTGCTGCGCGGAAAGTTACGTTCATTGAAACGAATGATCGTATTGCCGAGATCGAAGCGCAGGACGGAATGGCGCGACGGGTAATATTCAAGCACGCCGCCCGCGTCGAGCGAGAATTTAGTCTGCTTGCCGAAAATCAGCGCGGCAGTACACACCGCGCCGGGCGGGCAGTTATTGATGACAAGCCGATCAAAGTTGATGAAGCCCGGTCTGACTTTCGCAAAGACGCCGAACCGGTCTGAGCGCCAGCCTGCTTTCAGCCCGAACTGACCCTGCACCATGCGCCCGCTGGCAAAGCGGTTCTTGTCTCGTTCGGGAAAGACATTGACCTCGGCTTCAAGGCCGACATTGTTGTGAATGTTCCAGCCGATTCTGCCGCCGACGCCTGGGTTGTTGGTGTTCTGCTCCTGAATCCGCAGCAGCGAGAACTGAGCGCCGATTTCGATCCTGGGTGTGTCTGTGGATTGTGCCTGAACGAATGTGAGTGAAACGGCGAGCAGAAGCGCAACGGTTGTTACGCTGAAAAGATACTTCCTGAAAAACATCATGCCTCCCTGATGGTTCGGACAGCCGACGGCTGCCGTGTGAATTTTTCAAGGGGTGACGGCGTGACAGACAACCGCTGTGCCAGCCGGTCGCCGGTTGATGCCGATCAGAAAAATCAACCGGTTGGCAGGTGTCGAAAGGATGATTCAGTTCGCCGTGATTGAAAATTTCGGATTGAAGTCCGAAGTTTCGGATTTGGCCGAAGGCGCTCCAGCTAAATCAACCCACAGGACATCAGGACGTTCTGACAGTTTTACGGAACCAGTTTGAAGACGGAGGCCGCGATGCGTGACTGCGCCTTGTCGCCGAGGCGCGGCACGCTTTGCAGCCCGCCGCCCCGCGCGAACTTTGCCAGCTCATCAAGCGTGGTGATTTTGAACTGACGATAAAGAAGCTGCGCCGTCTTTATCCCGACGCCTTCAACCCTGAGCAGGTCCAGCACTGATTCGGGAATTTCGCGTTTGATCTCTTCGTAAGCGCGGCAGGTGCCGGTTTCGAGGATTTCGATGATTTTGCCGCTGATGGCCGCGCCGATGCCGGGCAGCTCGCGCAAGGCTGCGGCACCGCTGACTGCCACGATTTCAGCCAGCGGCGTGTTGAGGTCTTCAAGCACTTCCGCCGCGTTGCGAAAGGCGCGCAACTTGAAGGGATTGTCGTCACACAATTCCATCAGATCGGCCAGGCGGCGAAAGACAGCGGCGACTTCCTCGTTACTCATAGCTGCTCAGGAAAACATGCCCGTCGCCAGCGAACCCAGCAGCGCAAAGACCAGAAACAGCCCGCTGACAAACATCGCCGCCGTGCCGGTCTTCAGCTTTGAGACCGCCGCAAGGCCGATGGAAAGCAGGACAATGCGCCAGATGTAGAACACATCAATATACGAGGCAAAGGCGCGCAGGATGCCAGGCAGCGCGTCCTTGCCCATGATCATGGTCAGCAGTGAGCCGAGATTCGATTCAATCGGATTGTAGATGTCTATGTCGCTCGGATTTTTCAGATACATCACCGTGACCACGATGACCAGCGACACGGCAGCGACCGCCAGGTAACTGTAAACCGAAACTGAAAAGACCTTTTTGAAGGTGGTTTCAGCGCCCATCAGCATCGCCACCAGTTTCAGAAAGCCCGCTACAATAAGCGTCAGCACCAGCCAGAACGCCGCGCCCTGCAACCCGCGTTTGATGGCAAAGGCCGTGAAGCCATCGGCAGGCGGAAGCTGCTGCTGCACGACCTCTTCCACTTTTTCCTGCGGGATGAAACCCTTGTCCACCATCGTCTGCATCTGCTTCCGGGTCATTTCTTCAATCCCTTCGCGCCCGAAGCGATTCGTCATCAGATAGCCCGCCGCCACGCTCAGCACGGCCAGCAGAATCAGCGGGACAATGAAATCAGGCGCGCGCCCGATGCTGCGAAAAGTTTCGCCGGGCGAGAACCAGATGCCGGTCAGGCGGCTGAAGACATTCTTTGGTTCAGGGGAAGATGAAGAAACGGGATCTGAAGCGAGGTTTTGTTCCGGGGCCATAAGTTTTCTCCTCAATAAGCGGTTGACCTGTGCGCCCGGCGGTGATGATCGCCGGGCCAGGGCAGATGACATCAGGGTGAAAATCAGAACGCTAAACTGCCGGTGATTTTACGCCTGCTTCATTCAGGAAGCACGCGGCAAAGTGGCCTGGTTCGACTTCGACGAGCGGCGGTTCTTCGCGGCGGCAGCGTTCCATCGCGTGCGGGCAGCGGGTGTGAAAGCGACAGCCCGCAGGCGGATTGAGCGGCGTCGGCACATCGCCGCCGAGTTTGTGCGCCTGCTTTGCGGCTCTGGCTTCAGGGTCGGGATTCGGAATGGCCGCGAGCAGCGCCTGCGTGTACGGGTGCAGCGGGCGGCGATAGATTTCTCCTGCCGGCGCCAGTTCGACCAGTTTGCCCAGATACATCACGCCCACCCGCGTTGAGATGTGCTTGACGACGGCCAGCCCGTGCGAGATGAAGAGGTATGTCAGTCCGAACTGTTCCTGCAAATCCTGGAGCAGATTGACGACCTGCGCCTGCACCGACACATCGAGCGCCGAGACGGGTTCATCGGCGACGATGAAATCAGGGTTGAGCGCGAGCGCCCGCGCAATGCCGATGCGCTGTCGCTGACCGCCGCTGAACTGATGCGGGTAACGACCGGCGTAATCGGCCTCGAGGCCGACGACGCGCAGCAGTTCGGCGGTGCGTTCGCGGCGGTCGTTTTTTGATTTGCTGACGCCGTGTACGATCAGCGGTTCCGCGATGATGTCACCGACTTTCATGCGCGGATTGAGCGATGAATAGGGATCCTGAAAAACGATCTGCATGCGTCGCCGCATGGCGCGCAGTTCACGGCGCGAAAGCGCCAGCAGGTCTTTGCCTTCAAAACTGATGGTGCCGCTCGTCGGTTCAATCAGTCGCAGCAGGCAGCGGCCCACCGTCGTTTTGCCGCAGCCCGATTCACCGACGAGGCCGAGCGTCTCGCCGCGGGCGATGGCAAACGAAACGCCATCAACCGCGCGCACCAGTTGCCCGTGATCGGCAGCAAAGTATTTTTTCAGGTCTGTGATTTCGACGAGAGTATTTTTCGTCATCAGCGTTTGCGGGGGACAGAATGTTTGCAGATGTCTGTGACTGATGGAGCGAACCCAGGCAGCACTCTGGATTTCACCTGCTCACCACGCCTGAAGGTTATGCCCGGGCTGTAAGTTTTCGCTCCACGTTTCAGGTTGCGAATTTCAACTGTCTCGTTCACCGGATCAACCAGCCACAGTTCGCGCACGCCAAGCGCCGAGTAAGTATCAGCCTTGGTGTTGCGATCATAAAGCACTGTGCCAGGCGAGACGATTTCAACCACCAGGTCGGCCCGATCCGGCTTTCTCAGATCAATCTCTCTGGCCGTGCGAGCTGAGATGTAAAACAGATCCGGCTCGATATAAGTGGCCGGAGTCTTCCAGATAGCCGCACGCGGCGTGAACACGATGCCCTGATCGCCGATCTCATTCAGGTGCAGAATGAAAAGACGGCTCAGTGAAGCGGAAGAAAGATTGTGCGGGAAATCAGGTGGTGGACTCATATAAAGCACTCCGGCGATCAACTCGAACTTCGTGCCGTCCTTTGGCTCCGGCAAGGCCTGGAATTCCCTGAGCGAATATTTCCTGACGAGTGGAGAAGTGCTGACTGGCTGCATAACGTCCTCACAATCACGGCTGAAATGACAGCACGATTCTATGGCCCGCTTTCACTGGTGGTCAAACTGGCGGATAAATCTCAGTCACGCGAATGCAGCGTGACAAATGGGCCGCGCCAACCGCGATCAGCGGAATTTCACCGGCGCGGCATTTTTCCTGCGCGTGCGGGCAGCGCGGCGCAAAGCGGCAGCCGGGCGGAAGCTGAAGCGGATTCGGCACGACGCCTTCAATCGTGGTCAGGCGGCGTTTGCGTTCAGCACCTTCTTCGTCCAGGCGCGGCACAGCGCGCAGCAGGCCTTCGGTGTAAGGGTGACGCGGACGGGCAAAGAGTTCGCGCACCGATGCTTCTTCGACAATCTTGCCGGCATACATCACAGCCACGCGGTCAGAGACTTCGGCGACCACGCCGAGATCGTGCGTGATCAGCAGCAGACCCAGGTTGCGCTTTGCCTTCAGTTCGGCGAGCAGTTCGAGAATCTGCGCCTGAATCGTCACGTCCAGCGCGGTCGTCGGTTCGTCGGCAATCAGTAATTTCGGATCGCAGGCGAGCGCCATGGCAATCATGACGCGCTGCCGCATGCCGCCTGACATTTCGTGCGGATAACTTTTCGCGCGCGTTTCGGGCGACGGAATCGCCACGTCACGCATGCCTTCAATGGCCTGCTGCCACGCTGCGCGGCGCGATACTTTGCGATGCAGCCGGATGGCTTCGGCAATCTGTTCGCCGACGGTGTAGACCGGGTTGAGCGAAGTCATCGGATCCTGAAAGATCATCGCAATGTCATCGCCGCGAATGGCGCGCATTTCGGTTTCGCCAAGTTCCAGCAGGTTGCGCCCTTCAAACAGAATCTGCCCGCCGGTGATGCGGCCCGGCTTTGAGACCAGCCGCATAATCGAAAGCGCCGTCACCGATTTGCCGCAGCCCGATTCACCCACCAGGCTGAGAGTTTCGCCCTGTTCGAGCGTGAACGAGACATCGTCAACCGAACGCACTTCGCCGCGCGCGGTCGCAAAGGATGTTTTAAGATTTCTGACTTCAAGCAATGGCATGGCGTGGCGGATTGTATAGAATTCCGGGCACAGCGGCCACGAAATTTCATGGATTTCCACGCCTGAGACGGCGAGACCGGATCAGGCCGAGCGCCAGCGCGATGCAACTAACCAGCGTGCAAACAAGCGGGAACCAGTCGCCCCAGCGCGTGTAAAAGGTCTGCTGACTGTTAAGTGTCGCCTGCCAGATTTTCGCCGCCGGAGTAAACATCGGCAGTTCGTCCACCACGCGACCATTGGCGGTAATCAGCGCCGAAATGCCTGAATTGGTGACGCGCACGAGGTCGCGGTCATTTTCAATCGCCCGCATGCGCGCGTGCGCCAGGTGCTGCCGCGCTCCGGCGGTGTTGCCAAACCAGGCATCGTTGGAAATGTTGATGAGCAGCGTCGCGCCGTTTCTGACAAACTGCCGCACCAGATTCGGGTAAGCCGCTTCGTAACAGATAAACGTGCCGGTGCGGGCAAAATTCGTCGTGCGTTCCAGCCCCGGCTGCCAGTCGGTCTCTTCGTTCTGAAGAATTGCGTGCTGCGTTCTCAGTCGCAGCGAATTGACGGTTGTTTCATGGCCGGGCGTGAACTCGCCCACCATCGCCGGAACGAAATAACCCAGCACCGAACGAAATGGCACGTATTCGCCAAACGGCACCAGCCTGATCTTGTCGTAGCGGCGCAACTGCCGGACCGGCTGACTGCCGAATGGCGGCGCAATCGTCTGCGCGCTGTTGAAATACTGTTCGCCGTCACGCGCGATGGCGCTGAAAATCAGATAAGCGCCGGTCTGCTGCACCAGTTCATCAAGACGCGCGCGCACGGCTTCGTTCTGTTCGTAATTCAAAGTCAGCGGCGATTCGGCCCAGACAATCAGCTCAGGTTTCTGATTGTCGCCCTGGCTGATTGTGTCGCGGGTGAGTTTGAGCGTGCGCTCGAAATACGCTGAAGCTTCGCCCGGCGATTCATAAATGCTGAGCGGAATGTCAGGCTGCACGGCCACGATGCTGACACGCGCCGCGCCGGGATTGATCCGGCGGGCAACATCAGCCAGCGGCGCGACCGGCACAGATGAAGTTGAAAACAGCATGGCCACGAACAGGATTGCGACGCCAGGGATCAGCAACTGAATGGCGAACTTTCTGTTGCGCAGAACCATCCGGCACCAGCAGACCAGCAGCGCGCTCGCCAGCACGATCACGCCGCTCAGCAGATAAACCCCGCCAAGGCGCGCCCACAACGCCAGATCGGAACCGACCAGACTGATGCCCAGTTCATTCCACGTCGCGCCGGTGATAATGCCGCGCAACCATTCCGTCGCCACCCACACGAACGGGGCCAGCAGCAGGGCGCGATAACCAAAGGCACGCGCGAGCCACGCCAGCACAACCGCAAACAGACCAGGGAAGAATGCCACCACTGAAGAAAACAGCAACGATGCGCCGTAAGCCAGCACTTTCGGCATCCCGCCGAACTCAATCATGGAATGCGTGATCCAGTTGGTTGAGAAGAAGAAAAAAGTTACTCCGGCCAGCCAGCCGCAAATCAGCGCGCGCTGCCAGCCGATTTCGCCGGATAACACCACGAGCAGCGGCACAAGCGCGACCCAGGCGAGCAGCGTATAGTTGAACGGCTCGAAGGCGAACACCAGCAGCAGACCGCTCGCGGCAGCCGTCACAAACGGCCACCAGCGGGCCACTGAAGCGCGGGCGATGAAGGTGGAAAAGCGGGGCATCGGCGGATCTGAATCTGAGTTAACGGCCCGGCGTGACGGGTGGTCGCGGCGGGCGGGTAGCTGACGGCTGAATGGTCCCGGCGGTTGAAGTGTCTGCCGCTGAAGTGGTCGCGCGTCCGACCGCGATGCCGATGGCAAAACAGATGGCGCACAGCAGCACAATGCCCAGGTAAAGCAGCAGGGCCTGGCGATCTTTCAAATTCAGGTTGTTCACAGGGTTCACAGCTTTTTTCTCCACCATGCCGGGGGCCTGAGTAACTTCGTCGGCATTTTATAAACTTCAGCAGCAGAAAACCATGCCGCAGGGAAGACCTTGAACCCCGGGCTGAATGACCGCCGGAAATCTGTGCCGGGCAGGAATAATCTGCGGCTCACGGGAGATAAACCAGATGATGACGGCAGCGAGGTGCTTTGGTGACGCGACCGGGTGCGGAAACGTTTGAGGCGCGGAAGACTGATGGCGAATCCTGAACAGCAGCCTGCGGATTTTGAAGCGACGGCGCTCGTCTATGCCGATCAACTCTTTCGCGTGGCGCTGCGGCTCGAACGCGATTACGGGCGCGCTGAAGACTTGGTGCAGGAGGCTTATCTGCACGCCTGGCGCTCGTTTCATCGCTTCGAGCCGGGAACGAACCTGCGCGCTTGGCTCTACAAAATCATGTTCAATCGCTACTACACGCGCCGCCGCGCCGAACGCCTCAGT
The DNA here is from genome assembly GCA_964457105.1 of uncultured Heliobacteriaceae bacterium. GTDB lineage: Bacteria > Acidobacteriota > Blastocatellia > RBC074 > RBC074 > DASRDU01. The sequence continues at coordinate 2,105 of CAYWDW010000138.1, read as the reverse complement.
CTGCTGCCTTTTGAAGAAGAGCTTGCCGGCACCATTGCTTATGATCCGCCCGCGCCGTCGCAGGTCACGGATGAAGAAGTGATGGCCGCACTGGATGAATTGCCGCGCGATTTTCAACTGATGGTGGCGCTGGCCGATATTGAAGAACTCTCGTACCGCGAGATTGCCGAAGCGATTGGCATTCCGCTTGGCACGGTCATGTCGCGGCTGCATCGCGGGCGCAAGCTGCTGCGCACGGCGCTCGCCGGTTATGCGCGGCGGGCGGGTTATCAGGTTGCTGAATGAGGCGCCGTAAGGCTGAAGTGAAAATGGAGGCTCTGGACTGTCGAAATCTGAAGGATCTGCTGGATTCGTATCTCTGCGACGAGTTGTCGGTCGAAACGAATCACGCCGTTTTGCGGCACGTTGAGCAGTGCGCGGCCTGTCGCGCTGAAATGGCGGCGCGGCGCAACCTGCGCGAAACGATGCGGCGCGTCGGCACGCAGTTGCGCCTGAGTGATGAATGCAGAATGCGGCTGCGCGAAGCTCTGCGCGCCGAAATGCTCAACCCGCAAACGGTCGAAAGCGCACGGCCAGGGGGGGCAATCATCAGTCCGGTTTGCCGCGAATCATTCTTCAAACGTTTCCTGGCGTGGTCGCCTTCAGTGCCGCTGGCGGCGACGCTGATGCTTGCGCTGGGCATTGCGGGATGGTTTCTGTTCAGGCCGGATGTGACTGCGGCGGCGCAACTGAGCGCGACCCTGTGGCACGAAGCGGTCGGCGATCACAGTTACTGCGCGGCGCAGTTCGCGCACGAGGAAGGGCCGGTGCAGATGACTGAAAGCGCGGCCTCATCCGATCCGGCTTATGCCGGACTTGACCGGATTGCCGAAGTCGGCGCGCGGGGACTGAAGTTGCGGGCGGCGCACGTGTGCAGCTTTGCCGGGCGCAATTTTGCGCATCTGGTTTACACGCGCGATGGTGAACTGATTTCGCTGCTCGTGACCGAACGCAATGCCACCGCGATGAAAAGCGGCGCGGTACCGCATGACGACGGCCTCAGGGCCGGATTGCAGCAGGCGATTCAGAACGATCTGAAAGTCAGCGCGTATCAGACGCGGCGGCACATTGTGCTGGTGGTTTCACGATTGCCTGAACAGGAGAACCGGACGCTGGCTGAACGCCTCGCGCTGCCGGTCAGCAGACATCTGCGAAACATTGAAGCCCGGCCCGCGACAAAGTGAAGTCCGGGGTCTGTTCGGAACCGGGCTGAACAGAGTGTGGTGAACTGAAATGATCAAACCCTGGCTGGTGCTGTTCATGATTGTGGCCGGGCTGCTGCTCGCTGCGCACCTGGATCGGCAGGCAGGCCTGAGCGCCATCAGCGCCGAATCTGAAACGCTGCCTGCGACAAACAACTCAGGTCAGCGCGTGCCGGTGATCGTTGAGCTGTTCACTTCTGAAGGCTGTTCAAGCTGTCCGCCCGCTGACGCCGTGCTGGCAAAACTGGAACGCACGCAGCCGGTGCCAGGCGCGGAGATCATCGCGCTTGGCGAACACGTTGATTACTGGAATTACATCGGCTGGTCTGATCCGTTCTCGTCACATCAGTTCAGCGAACGGCAGGGCAATTATGCGCGGGCTTTCAATCGTGATGGCATTTACACGCCGCAGATGGTGGTTGATGGTGAAGCGGAATTTGTTGGCAGCAACCTGAGCCGGGCGCGCGACGCGATTGCCAAAGCCGCCGCGCAGCAGAAAGCGATGGTGCAGATGGTGCGCCGCGCAGCGTCAGGGGCCGGCCTTGCAGCTTTCAAAGTGCGCGTCACTGATCTGCCGCCGCTCAGTCGCGCCGAAACAGTTGAAGTGATGCTGGCCATCACTGAAAGCGAGCTGGCCTCGAATGTCGCGCGCGGCGAAAACGCAGGCCGCAGGCTGGAACACGGCTCGGTCGTGCGCCTGCTCGCGCTCGCGGCGCAGGCCGCAGCGCCTGAAGCGCAGGCGATCACGGCTGAACCCGAAGTCAGAATCAAACCGGAGTGGAAGCGTGAAAACCTGCGCGCGGTGGCGTTCGTTCAGACGCAGACGAGCCGCCGCGTGCTGGGCGCGGCATTCGTCAGATTATC
>CAYWDW010000137.1:0-9761 GCA_964457105.1 uncultured Heliobacteriaceae bacterium | reverse complement strand
CACCGCGCCGGTCAGAGAATCGGGCGCGCTGTCATCGGGCGGATGAGCGGAAATATTCATCTCGTATTCACGCATCAGCGATTTGCCCGGCAAATCAGGCAGGCCGATGGTGGTTTCAACTGGCCGGTCAGCCTGCTGCGGATCAAGTTCAGTCACCTCTTCATCGGTTAAATTGTCATCAGTTGTGCGTGGCATAGTCTGTTCCTTTCCCGACATTCATAAAAGCTCACTCAGTTACCGGTGCAGTTCACGGCAGCCTGAGTACTGACGCCCTTTCTACAGGCAAACAGAGTTCCACGTCGGCGGTCCCGTGTTGCGGCGTCCGCTCATCACCATCTGTCATCTGTCATCTGTCATCTGTCATCTGCCATCTGCCATCTGTTCAGATGCGGTGTCCGCGCAGCAGCTTGACGCTGCTCAGCACGGCGCGTAAGCTCGCATAAGTCAGTAATCACTTACTCTCCCCAGGAGCAACGATGACGCTGCCTGCGAAAAGAACTCCCGCCGACCAGGGCGGGGCAACCGCCTGAACAGATCGCCATGATGAAAGCCGCTTTTCAATCGGATGATGCAATCGTTTCTCATTGTCGCCGGCTGGCAGTTCGCTGCGGCGTCCGGCCTGTGCTGCTGTCGGTGGCGCTGCTGCTTGCGGCCTTGTCGGCCTGCGCGCTCAAAAAAGCGCAGCCTGAAACCGCCGCGCCACAACCCGAAGGCGCGCCCGTGCTGGCGGCGACCGTGACGCAGAAAACCATTCCGTTACAGGTCACAGCCATCGGCACGGTCGAACCGTATTCGACGGTCGCCATCAAATCGCAGGTCAATGGTGAACTCGTCAAAGTGCAGTTCACCGAAGGGCAGTTCGTCAAAAAGGGCGAGGTGCTCTTTACGATTGATCCGCGCCCGTTTGCAGCGAGCCTCAGACAGGCCGAGGCTGAGCTGGCCAAAACTGCGGCGCAGGCGGAACAGGCCGAAGCCACGCTGGCGGGATCAACGGCGCAGGCGCGCAATGCTGAAGCTCAGGCGCGCCGCTATGGTGAGTTGTTTCGGAACGGGCTGGTCTCGCGCGATCAGTACGATCAGTTTCGCACCAGCGCCGAAGCCCTGGGCAAAACCGCGCAAGCCGATCAGGCCGCCGTCGAAACCGCGCGCCAGGCCATCGGCGCCGACAAGGCCGTCGTCGAGAATGCCCGCCTGATGCTCAGTTACACCACCATTCGTTCACCGATGGAAGGCCGCACCGGCAGCCTCATGGTCAATCGGGGCAATCTGGTCAAAGCCGGTGACACGACGCCGCTCGTCGTCATCAATCAGGTCAACCCGATTTACGCGAGCTTCACCGTGCCTGAAAAACAACTGCCTGAAATCAGGCGTTACCGGCAGGCCGGAAAGCTGCGCGTTGAAGCTGTGCCGCAGGACAGCCGCCTCGCCGAAGAAGGCACGATGACGTTCGTTGACAATGCCGTAGACACGGCGACCGGCACGATCAAACTCAAGGCGACCTTTGCCAACACACACCGGCAGCTCTGGCCGGGGCAGTTTGTCAACATCACGCTGACGCTCGGCACACAGCCCGATGCCATCGTGGTGCCGACCGAAGCCGTGCAGAACGGACCGCAGGGGCCGTATGTTTTTATCATCAGGCCGGACCAGACAGTTGACATGCGCCAGGTCACGATTGCCCGCACGCTCGGCGGCGACACGATCATCGGGCAGGGGCTGCAACCCGGTGAAACCGTCGTCACCGATGGTCAGTTGCGGCTGACGCCGGGCGCGAAAGTCAGAATCAGAAGCAGCTCCGAGGCCGAAGCGAGGGCCGGTTCGTAAGCGCGTCACACAAGGAATGAGTCATGAATATTGCGGAATTATTTATTCGCCGGCCTGTGATGACGACGCTGGTGATGTGCGGCATTCTGCTGTTCGGGCTGATGGGGTATCGGCTGCTGCCGGTTAGCGATCTGCCGAATGTTGATTTCCCGACGATTCAGGTCAGCGCCTCGCTGCCCGGCGCGAATCCTGAAACGATGGCTTCAGCCGTCGCCACGCCGCTTGAACGGCAGTTCTCGACGATTGCCGGCATTGACAACATGACCTCGACGAGCGCGCTCGGCTCAACGCAGATCACGATTCAGTTCGCGCTTGATCGCAACATTGACGCCGCCGCCCAGGACGTGCAGGCCGCGATTTCAAAGGCGCAGCGCCGGCTGCCGCCAGGCATGCCCAGCCCGCCCATCGCGCAGAAAGTCAATCCGGCAGACCAGCCGATTATGTATGTCGCCCTGACCTCGCCGACGCTGCCGCTCTCCACCGTTGACGAATATGCCGAGACGCTGATCGCGCAGCGCATCTCGATGGTCAGCGGCGTGGCGCAGGTGCAGGTCTTCGGCTCGCAGAAATACGCCGTGCGCGTGCAGCTTGACCCGAACACGCTGGCTTCGCGCGGCATCGGCCTTGACGAAGTGCAGCAGGCGATTCAGCAGGCGAACGTCAACCTGCCGACCGGCACGCTGTCCGGCGAAAGCAAGGCCTTCACGGTGCAGGCGACCGGGCAGCTTGAAGATGCCGCCGCTTTTCGTCCGATCATTGTGGCTTATCGCAACGGTTCTCCGGTGCGGCTCGCGGAACTGGGCCGCGTCACTGACAGCGTCGAAAATGACCGCGTGGCAAGCTGGTTCAGAAACCGGCGCGCCATCGGCCTGGCCATTCAGCGTCAGCCCGGCACCAACACGGTCGAAGTTGTGGACGGCATCAGAAAGCTGATGCCGACCTTTCGCGCGCAGATTCCCGACTCGGTCAGCCTGGAAATCATGAGCGACCGCTCGCAGACGATCCGTGAATCCATCCGCGATGTGCAGTTCACGCTGATGCTGACGGTCGCGCTGGTCGTGATGGTCATCTTTCTTTTTCTGCGCAACATTTCGGCGACGATCATTCCCGGCCTCGCCGTGCCGATGTCGGTGATTGGCACGTTTGCGGCGATGTACCTGCTTGGTTACAGCCTCGACAATCTGTCGCTGATGGCGCTGACGCTGTCGGTCGGCTTCGTCGTGGACGATGCCATTGTCATGCTGGAAAACATCGTCCGGCACATGGAACTGGGCGAGGGCCGCTTTGAAGCCGCGCTCAAAGGGTCGCGTGAAATCGGCTTTACGATTCTTTCGATGACGCTGTCGCTGGTGGCCGTGTTTATTCCGGTGCTGTTTATGGGCGGCATTCTCGGTCGCCTGCTGCACGAATTTGCGGTGACGATTGGCGTGGCGATTCTGGTGTCAGGTTTCGTTTCGCTGACGCTGACGCCGATGATGTGCAGCCGCTTTCTGCGCCCGCCCGGCGAAGCGAAACACGGGCGCGTATACGCGGCTTCGGAGCGTTTCTTTGACGGGATGCTGAGGACTTATGACCACACGCTGAAAGTGGTGCTGCGCCACCGCCTGCTGACCGTCGCCGTGGCCGCCCTCGTGCTGGCCGCGACGATCTGGCTGTTTATGATTATTCCGATGGGCTTCATTCCAAGCGAGGACACCGGGCAGTTGTTCGCTTTCACCGAAGCCGCCCAGGACGCTTCGTTTGAAGCGATGGTGAAGCATCAGCAGCAGGTTGCCGCAGTACTCAGCCAGGATCCGAATATCGAATCGTTTATGTCTTCGGTCGGGGCCGGCGGGGCGAATGGCACGGGCAACACGGGCCGCATCTATGCGCGCCTGAAACCGCGCGCTGAACGCCGCCTGAATGTGGACGAAATCATTCAGGAGCTGCGCCCGAAACTGGCCACCATTCCCGGCATCAACGTCTACCTGCAAAACCCGCCGACCATTCGCATCGGCGGCTCGCTCAGCAAGAGCCTTTATCAGTTCACGCTGCAAAACGCGGACGTGAAGGAGCTGTATCAACTGGCGCCGCAGGTCGAAGCGCGTCTGCGACAGTTGCCTGATTTGCAGGACGTGACGAGCGATTTGCAGATCGCCAGCCCGCAGGTGCTGGTTGACATTGACCGCGACCGCGCGCAGGCGCTCGGCGTCACGCCCGATCAGATCGAGAATGCGCTCTACAGCGCCTACGGGCAGCGGCAGATTTCGACGATCTACACTTCGACCAATCAGTACTGGGTGGTGATGGAAGTCGCACCGCAATATCAGCGCGACCCGGCGGCGCTCGCGCTGCTTTACGTCAGATCATCCACCGGGCAGCAGATTCCGCTCAGCGAAGTGGCAAAGCTTCAGCGCACCGTTGGCCCGCTGACGGTGGCGCACGCCGGGCAGATTCCGGCGGTCACGATTTCATTCAACCTCAAACCCGGCGTGGCGCTCGGCGATGCGATCAGGCAGGTGCAGGCGATCAGAAACGAGCTGCATTTGCCGGTCACGATGACGACGACCTTTCAGGGCGCGGCCCAGGCGTTTCAGTCATCCACGCAGGGATTATGGCTGCTGCTGCTGGTCGCGGTGCTGGTGATTTACCTCGTGCTGGGCATTCTGTATGAAAGCTTCGTGCATCCGCTGACGATTCTCTCAGGGCTGCCGGCGGCGGGGTTCGGCGCGCTGCTGACGCTGGAGCTGTTTCACACCGACCTGAATATTTATGCCTTCGTCGGCCTGATTATGCTGATCGGCATCGTCAAGAAGAACGCGATTATGATGATTGATTTCGCGCTCGACGCGCAGCGCCGCGAAGGCCACAGTCCCGCCGAAGCGATTTATCAGGGCTGCCTGCTGCGCTTTCGTCCGATTATGATGACCACGATGTCGGCGCTGCTCGGCACGCTGCCCATTGCGCTCGGCCTCGGCGCCGGCGGTGAAGCGCGTCGCCCGCTCGGCCTCGCCGTCGTCGGCGGCTTACTGGTGTCACAACTGCTGACGCTTTATCTCACGCCGGTTGTCTATCTCTATCTGGATCGGCTGCAAAGAAAATTCAGCGGCACCTCACGCCCGCAACCTCAGGTCACATTGCCGAAACCGGTCGCGGCTGACTGATGGCGAGTCAGCGCAGACCTGATGACGGGAAAGAACAAAGGTTCACGCAGAGGCGCGGAGACGCAGAGAAGAAAAAGAGGAAGAAGAAGAAAAAAGAGAGAGAAGAACCAGGGATAAAGCAGGGTGGAGTCAGGGCGGTATCGCCAGTTACCTTTACTCATCCCCCTTTCTCAGGTCTTTTCTCTCTTTCCTTTCTCTTTTTCTCTTTTCCCTTTTTGTCTCTTTCTTCTCTCTTTCTTCTCTGCGTCTCTGCGCCTCTGCGTGAACCTGTTTCTTTCTCAACTCAGGGCCTGGCCACAGGCTTTTTCTCAGCGGCCAGTGTTTTGACGCGCTTCAGCCAGTCGCCTGGTGAACTGGTTTTGAGTTGCGGCGATTCAGCGGCGGCGATGACGAGTTGCCGCAGCGCGGGAATGATGACGATTTCAAGCGCGTCGCGCGGCCTCGCCGCCTGGCTGAGCGTGGCCAGTTTGGCGTCACGCCATTCAGGCGCGGGCGCAGTGCCGCCAGCCAGCAATGACAACGCTTCAAGGCCGGCGCTGGCGGCGGCTGATAAATCCCTGGCCAGTGAATCGGCCTCGCGCAAGGCGGCTGAACGCTGATGCAGCGATTCAATGGCCGGGGGCAGGTCGCGCCATTCACTCAGCATGGCGCGCAACGCGGCCTGATTCGTTTGAAAGCGCGGCGCATCTGCCAGCAAGCCGTCAACCAGCGCGGCCAGGCGACGCGCGACAGGCGCATCGGCCTGCGCGGCATCAACCAGGCTGGTCAGCGGACTGAGCATCGTGGTCGGATGCTGCTGCCCGCGATTGTAATTTTTGACCGGCTCGACGGCGGTCAGCAGTGTGCGGAGCGGCTGAATGTCGCCGCCCCTGGTCAGGCGACGCAGCAGCACCGGAATGTTTCGCTGATGCGTCAGACCGAGTTCTTCAAGCTGCTCGCTGATGACTGCCAGGCGACGATACAGATCATCGGTGTCAGTGACCGTGCGCGGCGACCACAAGCGTTCGGCAATCGCTGCCGTGCGCGGCCAGAGGCGCGAATCAATCGTTTCAGCGCTGACGTATTCGCTCCACATCGCCGCTTCGCCGCCGAGAATCAGCGCCAGTTGCGGCTCAGTCAAACCACTGTCAGCCGCAATCGGGTCAGCCGCGTAATGCGCCGAGGCCGGGTGCATCAGGTCAAGGTAATAGCCCGCTGAAAGAATGCCTTTGAAACCCTGGCGAGCCGCTGCGACCAGCGAGGCCGGGCCGCGCCAGGATTGAATGACCGTATCTTTCGGCAGATCAGGATGCAGAATCTCATCCCACCCGATCATCTTTTTGCCGTGTTTTCTGAGCAGTTGCGCGACACGCTGATTGAAGTAAGCCTGCAGTTCGTGATTGCTTTTGAAGCCCTTCGATTTTTTGAAGGCCTGAATCTGCGGGTTGCGGTCCCACTGTTTGCCTTCGTTTTCGTCGCCGCCGATGTGCAGGTAATCGTCAGGAAAGAGCGCGGCCATCTCGCCCAGGAAACCATCGAGAAATTTGTAAACCTCTTCGCGGGTCGGGTCGAGCACCGGATCAAAGATGCCTGGCCGACGTTCGATCTGATCAGGGCCGGGCGCGCTGCCCAGTTCAGGATGACTGACCAGCCAGCTTGTCGCGTGACCGGGCAGGTCAAACTCAGGAATCACGCGAATGCCGCGCGCGGTGGCATAGGCGATCACGTCACGAATCTGTTCCTGCGTATAAAAGTCGCCGTCCGAACCCAGCCGGTGCAGCTTCGGAAATTTGCGCGACTCAACGCGAAAGCCCTGATCGTCGGTCAGGTGCCAGTGCAGCACGTTGAGCTTCACGGCGGCCATGCCGTCCAGATTGCGCTTGAGAATTTCGACCGGCTGAAAGTGACGGCTGGAATCAATCATCAGCCCGCGCCACGCAAAGCGCGGCTGATCCTGAATGCTCGCGGCGCGCAGAAAAGCCTGGTCGCGGTCGCTGCCATGCAGTTGCAGCAGCGTCTCAAGCCCGCGCAGCACGCCGACCACCGTTGGCGCTTTCAGCACGGCCTGGCGGTCACTGACTTCAAGCGCATACGATTCATCTTCGCCAGTCGCCGGAAGTTTTTTCCCCGGCCCCTGGCATTCGATCAGCAGCGTGGCCGTCGTTCCGTCCTTTGCGAGGCCGTGCGGCAGTTCAAAGGCCACGCGGCCTTCGAGGCGTCGCAGCGCGCGCGCAATGCCCGCCGTCAGGCGTTCATCCTGATAACCTGTGACGGCGACGGTGAATGTTTTCGTCACCGCCAGGCGACCTTCATGAAATTCGACCCGCGCAGGCACGGGCAGCAGGTGATGCGGGGTTGATGGATTCATTTGCGTCAAAGCCGGGCCGGTCATCAGGCACAGCAGCAACAACACAGGCACAGCGGTTCTGGTGATGTTCATAAGCAGGTTGTGAATGACCACAGTTGAATTGATCGGGGCGGCCTCCGGCGCAGCAGCAGCGGAGCCTCGCCGTTCGTCGCCACCACGACATCAATGTTGCCATCATTATCGAAATCAGCAAAGGCCGCGCTGCGTCCGGCATAAGGCACGGCGAAACCCGGGACGGCAGTTTTCGTGACTTCGATGAAGCGGCCAGTGCCGTCGTTGCGGAACAACTGATTGATCTGTTTGTTCGGTGAATGTGAGATCAGGGTTCGGCTTTTTGCGGGCCGAGAATGCCGGTCTGCATCTCCTGTTTCGCCTGGCGGGCTTTTTCAGCCGTCAGCCGGAAGGCGGCTGACGCGCGTTCGCCATCCGCCCTGCGTCCGGTGCGGGCGTAAGCAATCGCCAGGTGATAATGCGCCGCCGGATTCTCCGGCTGAAGCCTGGCCGCCTGTTCGAGCGGCGTCACGGCTTCGGCAAACCGGCGATCAGCGATCAGCGACCGGCCCAGGCCAATGAACGCATCGGCAAAGGCCGGATCAGATTTGGCCGCATTGCCGAAATGGGCAATGGCCGACGCCCAGTCACGCGCCTGTCGGGCCATTTCGCCCAGCACATATTCGGCTCCGGCGTTGCGCGGGTTGAGCCGCAATTCAGCTTCAAATTCCTGGCGCGCCTCGTCACGCGTCGTCGCCGTGACCGCCTGTTCAGGCAGCGACAGCAGCAGCCGCCCGAGGCGGTAATGCATGCCCGGCAGGTGCGGCTGGCTCGCCAGAATCGCGCGATATTCAGCCGCCGCTTCGTCCCAGCGCTCCTGCGTTTCGAGGGCTTCAGCATTGAGCAGCCGCACCTGGTAAGAGGCCGGCGCCTTGTAAAGCAACTCCTGCGAGGCCCGCAGCGACAGATCAGAGTAAAGGTGCGCCGCCTGGTAAAGCACTTCAGGATCAGTCGGAAACTCACGCATCAGCAGGCGCATGAAATCAACCGCTTCATCGGGCTGATTCAGGCCTGTGGCGCACCGCACCCCGGCGAGCGCCGCCGCGCGACGCAAATCCTTGTCCGGCATTTGCGGCACATCCTTTTTGAGCAGCGGCAACGCTTCGGCGCACTGCCCGCTTTCAGCGAGGCTTGCACTTAAATAATGACGCGCGGCAGTGAGGCCGGGTCTGAGTCGCAGTGCCTGGCGCAGCACCTGAACGGCATCGAGCGGACGACCGGCAGCATAGAGCGACACGCCCAGCCGCAATAAATAATCGGCGTTGCCCGGCGCGGCTTTGAGCAGCTTTTCAAAACTCTGAATCGCCGCTTCCCAGTCGCCACGATCAAACGCTGCCTGCGCTTCAGCCGAAGCCGGAGACGCCGCCGCCCGGCGCGCCGGTTGCGCGGCCAGCGTCACTGACAACGCACAACACAGCGCCAGCGCAGGCCATGAAAACGCCCGCCGCGAGCGCGTGAAAGCGCTGAAGCCTGAAATGATTTTTGCAGTAGTTGTCTGAGTCATGTGCAGTCACCATTATCACCGGCGCCGGTTCGCTCAGGTTACGAAGAAATCCGGGAAACCGGATCGCCCCTGCCGGAATGAATTCGTTCCGGCAGGAGCGGCGAGTTGCCTGACAGGCCGCGGTGATTTTACGGCGGATCACGGGTGCGCGAGGTCCTGATTGTGTAAAGAAGCGGAGCCGCGCCTGCCGGGAACGGCTCCGCCATGACAGTGATTGCTGCGCGCGATGAGCTGCGTCAGAAGTGAATCTTCAAAGCGAACTGAATGGTGCGTGGCCCCTGCGAACCCTGCAACAAGCCGAGTCCGGGGCCAAGGCCAGTGCCCGGAGCCGTCAGAATCGGAGTGTTGGTGAAGTTGATGAATTCGCTGCGGAACTCGATGTTCCTTGATTCCGTGATGGCGAATTGTTTCTGGAAGCTCAGATCCAGCGTCTTCAGGCCGGGGCCACGCACCGTGGCCACGCCGCAGGTGCCGAACGTGCCAGGCGCTGCCGGACCGTAAGCTGTCGGATCAAACCACTGATAGCCGACATTGCCGGTGGCGTTCTGCTGGCCAAAGACTTTGGCCGGGCCGATGCAGTTGGCGCGCGAGCCGCGCGAATTGGTGCCCGAAGCATCACCGCCGGAAATCGTCAGCGGGAAACCGCCGCGAATTTGCAGAATGCCGCTCACATTCCAGCCGCCAGCGACGGCATTGGCCACGCGATTGAGGTTGCTGCCGTATTTGCGGCCCTTGCCGACCGGCAGTTCATAAACGGCATAAGTTGACAGCGTGTGTTTCACATCAAAGAAAGCCGGCCCCCATTCCGATCTGCCGTCATAAAGATTCTGCCAGTATGGCGAAGTCGGAATCGTCTGGCCACCCCACGAGCCGTAATAGCCGCTCGAATTGG
>CAYWDW010000136.1:3533-9785 GCA_964457105.1 uncultured Heliobacteriaceae bacterium | reverse complement strand
GGTGATGGTTTTGATGATGTAAGGCGCAGGCGCCTGACAGGCTGAACCTGGCGCAGGCTTCACGTTGGCTGAAATCAGCGGCGACTGTGCGATTTGTTTTTCGCCGCTGAGCAACTGACCGGCATAACGCAGATCGCGGTACGACAGATTCACCACCCCCATGCCGGTGGCCGCGTCGGCCTTCATAATCCAGTCGTTCATCAGCGCGGCATCCTCGCGCAACGCGGTTTTGTCTTCGTTCGGTTCGTCGCTGAAGATGTGTCCGGCGTCAACCATCAGCCTCGCCGCGTCAGGACTGCGGTGGCGCAGCGCGCTGATGTATCCCATCCGGCGCGCCACGCCGCCGAGCGGATGAATCGGACAGCCGCAGACTTCAAGGTTGCCGCCAATGTCCGCCGAAATGAACAGCACCGCACCGTAACCGTCATCGGCCCCCAGGCGGTCTTTGAGCGTGCCGGACGATTTCGGCTTTCTGGCGAGTTGTTCACGCTCCGATTTTGCGCGCGGCGATTTTTGCGGACCTGCGAACGGCCACAACTTCGACGCATTCACCGGCAGCGTCTGTGTCAGCGCCACATAAGCAAAGGCGCAGACGATCAGCAGCGCAACTATTCTTTTCAGTCCGGGGCGGTGCCCGACAGGACAGTTAGACATCTGACTTCCTCTGTGTTACATCAGCCAGCATTGACAGATTCGACAGTGTAGACAAAAAGACAATGACCGACAAGCACGATAAAAAGTCGCTTATGACCAAACCCGTTCTGATTCTCGCTTCCGCTTCGCCCCGTCGCGCCGAACTGCTGCAGGCCGCCGGCATCAGCTTTCAGGTGCGTGTTGCTGACATTGACGAAACGCCGCGGCCCGGTGAACCGGCCAGAGATTACGTGCTGCGCCTCGCGCGCGAAAAGGCCGTCGCGGTGGCCACCGGCAATGAACTGGTGCTGGGCGCTGACACGACCGTGCTGATTGGCGAGGCCACGGCGGGCAAGCCTGAAAACGCGGCGGAGGCTGAAAGAATGCTGCGCGCGCTGAGCGGCAACTGGCACGAAGTGCTGACGGCGGTCACGCTGTTGCGCGGCAGCGAGGCGCGCTCAGATATTGCGACCACCCGCGTCAAGTTTGCCGCGCTCAGCGAAGAAGAGATTCAGTGGTATGTCGCCACCGGAGAGCCTGACGACAAGGCCGGAGCTTACGCCATTCAGGGTTACGCCTCGCTGTTCATCGAGCGCATTGAAGGCAGCTATTTCAATGTGGTGGGTTTGCCGGTGCAGATGGTTTACCGGCTGGCGCGTGAAATGGGCGTTGATCTGCGCCGGGTCAGCGGCAATCAGCCAACCGCAAATAATCAGGCCGAAGCGCAGCGTCATTAACCCTGGCGACCTTTCATTCCTCGCCGTTATTTTTCCGGTCTTCGGCTGCTTCCTGCTCATCCACTCTGAGGCGCTGAAGTTTCAGATACAGGCCCTTGCGCGTGATGCCGAGTTCTCTGGCGACCTGTTCGCGGCGACCTTTGTAACGGCGCATGGCGTCGCTGATCAACTGGCGTTCGACTTCCGCAAAAACATCCTCAAGCGTCTGCTCGCCGGGTTTGAAGCGCAGGCTGATGGTGCGTTCGCCAGGCGGCAGCACGACCTCTTCGCGGGCCTGAGCGCGATGCCGCAGCGCGCTGGTGACGGCGGCCAGATTGCGGCTGCCGAAGCTGCCCGGTGGTGCCTGTTCGCTGCTGCTGAAAATCTGCGGCGACAAATCGCGTTCGGTAATCAGACCACCCGCTGTCGTGTAAGCCACGAGGCGCTGAATTTCATTGGCCAGTTGGCGCACGTTACCCGGCCAGTCATAAACCATCAGCAGGTCGAGCGCCTGCGGTGCAATCGTGATCGTGGTCTGGCCTTCCCGGCTGCGCTTGCCCGCTTCACCGGCATACAGATTCAGAAAGTAATCAACCAGGGTCGGAATCTCCTCGCGGCGTTTGCGCAGCGGCGGGATGTGCAGCCGGATGACGTTGAGGCGGTAATAGAGATCCTCGCGGAATTTGCCTTCAGCAACGAGCTTTTCAATGTCGGCATTCGTCGCCGCCACGACGCGCACATCCACACGCACAGGCCGCGCTTCACCGAGCGGCTGAATTTCGCCTTCCTGCAAAAAGCGCAGCAGTTGCGGCTGCACTTCAAGCGCGAGGTCGCCGACTTCATCCAGAAACAGAGTGCCGCCGTCGGCGCTGCGAATCACGCCCTGGTAATCAGAGACGGCCCCGGTGAAAGCACCCCGGCGATGGCCGAACAACTGTGAATCAATAATTTCACGCGGCGCGACGGTGCAGTTGAACGGCACAAACGGCGCATTGCGACGCTCGCTCAGCAGGTGCGTGGCGCGCGCGACGAGTTCCTTGCCTGTGCCCGATTCGCCGGTGATGAGCGCGGTCACGCGACTGCCGCGAATTTTATGAATGTCTTCAGCCAGTTTCTGCATGGACTGGCTGGCGATGACCAGGCCGGGCAGGTGAATTTCGTGCTTCGGTTCGCTGGCTTCATAACTCATCAGCCCGCGCGTCTGTTCACGCAGCGCGCCGAGTTCAAGGCAGATTTCAGCCAGCCGGACGAGCGGCTCAACAGTCGCATACAGCAGTTCGCGCGCATTCGGCGAACCGACATACAGCACTGCCCGCGCTGACCCGCCGGCGCGCAACCGGTGCAGCGTGGCTTCGCTGAATTCAACGTCAGGTTCGCGGTGCGCGAGCCGCGCTTCAGTCAGCCGGTCAGCTATGGTGGCGGCGTCGGTGGCTTCAAGGCCGGTCAGGGCCGCCGTCTGAAACCTGCCGTCTTCGTCCTCGACAAAGGCGGCGACCGGCACGCGACCGGCTGATTCGTAAACCAGGGTGATCAGTTCGTGCAGCAGCAGTTCGCGTGAAGACGAAGCGCCGATCAGCCGCAGCACTTCAGCGCCTGTGACTTCAGCCGCCGTCGTGGTCGTGACCGGCACGCTGACGGGCGGCGCAACTTGTTCCTCATCGCTGAGGCTCAGCAGCGCCGTGAGCGCGTCTTCAATGCGGCGCAGCAGCGGCAGCGCGCCGAGCCGCTCGCCAATGGCGCGGGCTTTCTGCAACTCCGCACTGGCGCGCGAACGATCAGCCGTGCGGCCATAATTCAGACAGATCAGCCCAAGCTGATAACGGGCCGCAGCCTCCTGGTATGGATCGGAGATCATTTCGTAGATCGTGATCGCCTGGCCGAGGTGATGGCGCGCCGCTTCAAAGCCGCCGGCCCGCGCCCGCATCAACCCGCTCAGCAGCCTGAAATGCGCGACCAGTGAAATGATGTCTGATGGTTCGATGGCTTCGGCGGCGGCGTCGAGCAGCCGGTGGGCCTGCCGTTCATCGCCCGCTTCGAGGCAGGCTTCGGCCAGATGCAGCCGCGCCGAAGCCGCCAGCCGCTTGTCGCGCAACCGCGTGGCGACAGTCAGTTCCTGCTCAAAAATCTCAATGGCTCCGGCCTTGTCGCCGCGCATCAGCCGGCAGCGACCGAGCGTCTGCAATGCCTGCTCCTCGCCAAACGGGAAGCTGGCGGTGCGGGCATTCTGCACCGCCTGACGCAGCATGCGCTCAGCTTCGTCAAAATCGCCGCGCTGCATCGTCAGTTCGCCCAGCGTGTCGAGCGCAGTGCCCTGCACCGCCAGATCATTCGAGCGACGCCCCAGTTCGAGAGCCTGATGCAAAGCCTGTTCAGCCCGCGCCCAGTCGCCGATGTGGCCAAGGCCGTAACCCAGATTGCTCCACGCATAAGCCAGGATGCGGTCGTTGTGCGCCTGCTTCAGAAAAAAGATGGCCTTCTCAATGACCTCGATGCCTTCCGCCGCCTGGCCGTGTTCGCGCCAGAGAATCAGGTTGGACAGATTGGTGTAGATGCTGCCGAGCAGCAGCGGCGCGCGACGGTCGCCGATGATTTTGATGGCCTGCTCAAAATGTTCGCGGCCCGCATTGAAATCGCCTTCGCCGACGCAGACATTGCCGAGCAGGAAGTAGGTTTGCGCCAGCGCCTGCCACTGTCCGAGCGCGCGGTGATGCTGCAGGGCCTTTTTCAGATGATCCCGCGCAAATTCGGTTTCGCCAATCGCCCGGTAAATGCGCCCCAGCACCAGATGACACGCGCCCAGGTCTTCAGCGTCGTGCCGTTCCTCGGCGAGCGTGAGCGCCTGCTTGAGATATGAAATTGCGCGCGGGTGATCGCCCGCATAACCATATGCCGACCCCATGCGCAGCCAGACCTGAAAGAGGACGACCGGGTGCAGACTCGCGCGCGCCGAATGATTTTCATATGCGGCCATCACTTCGATGGCTTCGCGGTACCGCGCCAGGTTTTCGAGCGATTCGGCCAGCGAACAGCGCACCGTGGCCTGCTGTTCTTCATTGAGCAGCGAACTCGCCAGCACGTCCTCAAAACAGTTGATGGCTTCTTCGTGATGGAATTCAGCGGCGGCGCGGCGCCCGGCTTCAAGCAGGGCAATCAGTTCCTGCGGATTGGACAGGCCCGCCGCATCAGGGCCGGATTTTCTGCCTTGTCTGATCATGGATTCACGCCGGTTCAGACACGGCAAAGGCTTCGCCTGATCGAACTGAAGCGATGAATGCCGGCTGACCAGATTGTAGATGAGCTTGCACCTGCGCGCCCCTGGGAGCGCCTGCATTCTAAACAGGACGTTTGAATCGTTGCAAGCAGCGCGGCAATCGCCGGTCGGAAGGGCGGTGGCAGATCAGCAAAAAGGCTGCCGCGCCTGAGATGGCCTGTCGCTGAATGAAACGACAGGCCGCCTCAGACACAGCAGCCCTGAATGATGGTGTGAGCGGTTGCGGCTACAGTTAGCGCGAGTTTCCTGTGAGCGGAGGAATTCGGAATTCGGAAGCTGAAAGCGAGATGACAGATGACCGGAAGCAGCGAAACGGCGGCTTCTCTTCCTTCCGACTACCGAATTCCGAATTCCTCCGCTCACGTGAAACTCGCGATAAATTTTATGGTTCGACGATGTCTTTTTTGAGGCTCGAAATGGCGGCCAGCACTTCCTTCTGCTCCGGCTCCGGCACCTTGAATTTATTGAGCGTGGCGACCAGATGCCTGACGCTGAGATCCCAGTCTTTATCAGTGATCTTCAGCCCCTCGTGAACCGTTTTCATATCGCGCCCGATGTAAATGCACGGCCCGCCGGTCGCCGCGCACAACTGATCGAGGACAAGCTGGCGAATGCGTTTCTTTGAATTGTCGCTCGCGCCGACAAAGAAACGCCCCAGTTCCTTGTCCGTCGCCAGCCGCGTGATGAAATCATCCGTCACTGCCGCGAGCGCGTCATACCCGCCCAGCCGCTGATAGAGCGTCTTGTCTCCCGCCAGCCCGGTCGTCACGCCTGAAAGCGTCACCGCCAGCGCCAGCAGCAGCGCCGTCCTTCTGAATGAACACAGTCTGCGCATAGTTCTTCCTCCTGCTGCGTGTGCAGAGATTATTCTGCGGATTTCATGCGGCATTACGCGCCGGTCAGCAGGCTGGATTCAGTCCGCCAGGAAAAATCCGGCGTGCCCATTTTTTCAGGTGCGCTCGCACACGACCAGCCGCGAATAATTCATCGCGCGCGCGCGACGCGGGCAGTATTGCTCGTGCAGCTCAGTAAACTCGTAATCCTTCACCAGCGCAAAACCGAACTGCGCCAGATACGCGCCGACCTCTTCAGGTTTGAGACCGAAAATCCAGGGTTCGCCCAGTTGCGCCACGCGGCGCGCCTTGGCCAGCGCATCAAGGTTGCGACTGCTCCCGTCAGCCACTTCCTTCAGGATGTAATCAAACACGAGCCGCGTCCCGGCCCCGCCGAGTTCGGCAATCTGTTCAAGCGCCTGCGCCATCGCCTTGTCGGTCAGGTAATAAGTCACGCCGAGCCAGACAATCAGTGAACGCTGCGTCGGATCAAATCCGGCCTCGCGCAGTTGTGGCGCAACCTTGTCCTTTTCAAAATCAACGGCGACAAAACGCACGCTCTTCGGAACGCCGCTGCGGGCATAACCGTCGCGCTTGAGCGCCTGCGTCGCCGGATGATCAACTTCATACACAGTCACCTCAGGCAGCGCCGCCCCGATGCGCAAAGCCATACTGTCGAGTCCCGCGCCGAGCAGCACAATCTGTCGCAGCCCCGCGTCGGCCAGCCTGATCGCCAGGTCATCCACGAACCGCGCCCGCAGCATCAGGTATTCCTGCCCGCCCGGTGCCCAGAAAGCCA
>CAYWDW010000136.1:0-3523 GCA_964457105.1 uncultured Heliobacteriaceae bacterium | reverse complement strand
AGAAAGTTCAGCGCCCCCCACGACAACAGGCGCGAAGCCGCCGCGAGGCGGTAATAAGGATGACGCAGAAACTGCGCGGCAAACGGATCGGTCAGAATCCGCTGCGAGGCCGGATGAACCTGCTCAACGGCCCGCGCAAAGGCCACGGCTTCGGCGGTGCGACTGTAATCATTTTTCATAACTCGTCATCTGCCACTGTGTGCTGCTTCATTTTCGGCAGCCTTCATTTCCGCTGCCTGTCAGCTTCAGTAATTACGCTGCCGCCTCATTGCCGGATTGCGAGGCCGGAAATTTATCAGGTTATAACCGCCGCTCGCGTGTCAGCGGTCAGGCGTTCTTGCCATCGCCCGCCGGGGCACATAGAATTTCGTTTTCGCCGACCCCGGCTATTTAACCCTGATGGGATTAAGTTAAGCAGAAGAGCGATGACCGCAGCAGACGGAAATAACGGAACAGACGAAACCAGGCCGCTTCAGCGCAGGTCCAGACTCCGTGTGTTCCGTTCTTTCCGTGTGCTGCGGTCATCTCTCTTCCGGCTGGTTCTCTCGCCTGGCTTAATGCCACTGGCTATTTTAACCCTGATGACTTATGGAGGCTTGACCGTGAAGATCAAAGACATTGAGAGCTTACTGGGTGAAGATGCGAGCAGCCTGCTGACGCACGAATGCAAAACGATTCCCAAAGAGAATCTGCACCTGCCCGGCCCTGATTTCATTGACCGCGTCTGGATGGATTCAGACCGCTCGCCCGTCGTGCTGCGGAACCTGCAACTGCTCTTCAACAGCGGGCGGCTGGCTGGCACCGGCTACGTTTCGATTCTGCCCGTGGATCAGGGCATCGAACATTCAGCCGGCGCGAGTTTCGCCAAAAACCCGATCTACTTTGACGGTGAAAACATTGTGAAGCTCGCCATCGCGGGCGGCTGCAATGCCGTGACTTCGACGCTCGGCGTGCTTGGTTCCTGCGCGCGCCGCTATGCGCACAAGATTCCATTCATCGTCAAGCTCAACCACAACGAGTTTCTGTCTTATCCGAACACCTACGATCAGATTATGTTCGCCAGCGTGGAGCAGGCGTTCGAGATGGGCGCCGTCGGCGTCGGCGCGACGATCTATTTCGGCTCGGACGGTTCGCACCATCAGATCATCGAAGTCAGCCAGACGTTCCAGCGGGCGCACGAACTCGGCATGTTCACCGTCCTGTGGTGTTACCTGCGCAACGAAGCCTTCAAGAAGGACAAGGATTATCATCTGTCAGCCGACCTGACGGGCCAGGCCAATCACCTCGGCGTGACCATCGAAGCCGACATCATCAAGCAGAAGCTGCCCGAAAATAACGGCGGCTACAATGCCATCACGAGCAGGGAAAATCCCTACGGCAAGATTGACAAGCGGGTCTACACCGAACTGACCTCAGATAACCCGATTGACCTGACACGCTATCAGGTGGCGAACTGTTACATGGGCCGCGCCGGGCTGATCAATTCGGGCGGCGCGTCAAGCGGCGAAAACGACCTGAAGGAAGCCGTCAAAACCGCAATCATCAACAAACGCGCCGGTGGCACCGGGCTGATTTCAGGCCGCAAGGCCTTCCAGCGCCCGATGAAAGAAGGCGCCGCACTGCTGCACGCGATTCAGGATGTGTATCTGACGCAGGAAGTCACCATCGCCTGAAGCCCGGTCAGTCAGATGGTGTTGTCTGGATGGTCAGTCGGCAGATTCAAACCGGCTGACCATTTTCATTTTCCGGCAGCGGGGTTTTGCGCCGACACCGTGCGGCGGGTAAGATGACGGCTGACTCAACTGGAGAAGCCTTATGTTCACGACTGAAAAATTCACTTCTGCTGATCTGCTGCTGTTACCCGAAGACAACAAGCGGTACGAAATCATTGAAGGAGAACTTTACGTGTCGAGATCACCGAGTTTCGAGCATCAGTATACGTGCAATCGCCTGGGGCGTTTTCTGGACCAATGGAATGATCTGGAAGATACGGGAATCGTGATGACCGCGCCCGGCCTTGTCTTCGGTGACGACGATGATGTGGTGCCGGATGTGGTCTGGATCAGCCGGGAGCGATTGTCAAAGTCAGTGGATGAGGCTGGCCACCTGCGCGCCACGCCGGAACTGGTGATCGAAGTGATTTCTCCGGGCAAGGCGAATGAAGATCGTGATCGTAAAAGCAAACTCCGGCTTTATTCACGACGCGGAGCGCAGGAATACTGGATCGTGGACTGGATCAGGCAGCAGGTGGAAGTGTATCGCCGCAAGCGAAACCGCCTGACGCTCGTCGCAACGCTGCTGGCCGCAGATCAGCTTGTCTCGCCGCTGCTGCCAGGTTTTTCGTGCGCGGTGGCGCGGCTGTTCTTTTCGCTCAGCCCGCGCCAAAAGCCGCGCTGACTCCGGCCCTTTTCCCTGCGGCTATGACAGCGAGCTGATCGGCACAACGCCTGCCTCGTCAGATTGCTGTTCACCCCGGTAAAGCGGCACAAGCAGCGGCGGCGCAATGACCGTGGACATGACAGCCATAAAAAGCACCACGCCGTAAGCCTCGTCGCTGATCGTGTGCAGGCCGAGTCCGATTTGTGCCACCACGATGCCGACTTCACCGCGCGGAATCATGCCAACGCCGACCTGCAGCGCGCGTTTGAAGCCCAGCGGCAGCGCCGCCAGCCCGCAACCAAGCACTTTCGTCACGACCGCCACCACCGTCACCAGAATTGCCAGCACCATGCCTTCGCGCGTCAGAAACGCATCCAGCCGGAGTTGCATGCCGATATTGACCAGAAAGAACGGCAGCAGAAATTCGGTGACGGCTTCGGCCTGAATCGGCATGTCAGTGCCTTCGGTTGATTCTGACAGCGCCATCCCGGCCAGAAACGCGCCGACAATCGCGGCCACGCCGATGTATGAAGCGATCAGCCCCAGCCCCAGACAAACCGACAAGCCGAAAACCAGATAAGCCTGGCCGACTTTCAAGCGATCAACCCGGGGCCGGATTTTGTTGATCGTGCGCGCCCCGACCAGCGCCACCAGCAGCGTGAAGCCGATGGCCAGCGCCGCCGTCGTGCCGATTTCGGCGTAATGCACCCGGCCTTTGGCCATGCTGCTGACGACAGCCAGAATCAGCAGGCCAAGCACGTCATCAATCACCGCCGCGCCCAGAATGATGCGACGCGATTCAAGGCTGAGAACCCGCATCTGCCCCAGCACGCGCGCCGTGATGCCGACCGAAGTGGCGACGAGCGCGGCACCAACAAAGACGGCCTCAATCTGCGGCTTGCCGTAAAAACTGAACAGCGCATAACCGGCCCCGAACGGCACGATCACCCCCAGCGCCGCGACGAGCGTGGCGCGCAGCCCGACGCTGAACACATCGGCAGGTCGCGTTTCCAGGCCGACGCGAAAGAGCAGAAAGATGACGCCGATTTCCGCGAGCGTACCGGTCAGTTCACTCGGCTGGACCCAGTTCAGCAGGCTCGGCCCGATGATGACGCCGGCCAGAATCTCAGCCGCGACGGCGGGC
>CAYWDW010000135.1:0-9793 GCA_964457105.1 uncultured Heliobacteriaceae bacterium | reverse complement strand
CCCTCCGCGCCTCGACGCTGGACTCCGGCGATTGCAGGAGAGCCAAAGCTTCGGGCAAGGGCTTCAAGCCGCGGCTTGCCATTCTCGGCGCAGATCAGTTCGATCAGTTCCTCGCGCCGCGCCAGCAGCAGGTCGCGCGCTGAAAGCAGCACCCTGCCCCGCGTTTTGAAATCAACCGCGCTCCAGGCGCGAAAAGCCTGCCGGGCGCGAGCGACGGCGGCGCGCACATCAGCGGGGCTGTCAACCGGCACTTCGCCAATCCTGGCGAGAGTTGCCGGGCTGTGAACTTCGATCATCTGACGCGATTCAATGCTGATTCGTTGAGCCATAATTCACCTCAGTGAACATACAGAGTCAGGAAGCTTTCGCCACGATGGCAAAATTTACTACCACTTCATTCTTCACCCTGATCGTGCCGCCTGCTGCTGAATACGGCCTGATGCCGAAATCGGTTTGCCGGAGCGTGTATTTGCCGCTGGCTTTGAGCTGCTGCCGGGTGATGGTGGCGGTGACGGGCACGGCAATTTTTCTGGTGACGCCGTGCAGGGTCAGGTCGCCGTTGAGCGTGAAGGTGACGTTATTGCTGCCGGTCTCTTTGAGATCCGTGACCGATGCTGAGCGGAAGGTGATCTTCGGGTACTTTGCCGATTCAAGCACGGCGGTGTGCATTGAGTTGTAAATTTCGGTGCGATCCTTGTCGCTGACTTCTTTGTCGAGAACGGCGAGCGATCTGGCATCGGCTTCGAGTTCGAGCGTGGCGGCGCTGGTTCCGGCGGCGGGAATGGTGACGCGACCGGTGAATGATTTGACGCCGATTTCGTGATTGTGCGCGAGGCCTGAGAAGATTCCGGCCTTGCCGACGAACACCCAGAAGCTGCTTTCACCGGCGACGATGGAATAGGTTCCGGCCCCTGACTGCGCGCCTGCCGAAGTGAGCAGCAGCAGCGCGACAGGCAGAATGGCGCGATGCCTGAACGTAGCTGTTTTCATGGCTCTTTCTCCTGCTGGTTATGAAGCGGTGGCAACGATGGTGAAGCTGACTTTGACTTCATCACCGATTTTGATGGAGCCGAGCGCGCCAGTGTAAGGCTTCATTTTGAAATCGGTCTGTCTGAACTTTGCTTCGCCAGTGGCGCGCAGTTGCCCGTTTTTGAGCGTGAGACTGACCGGGATGGCAATTTTTCTGGTAACGCCGCGCAGGGTCAGCTCGCCGCTCAGCGTGAAGGTGCGATGTTCAGCAGTGCGCCGAAGGTCCGTGACCGAAACTGAACGGAAGGTGATGGAAGGGAACCGCTCGCTTTCAAGCACGCTGTTGTGCAGCACATCCTGAAAGCTCCGGCGTTCGAAATCGCTCAGATTTTTATCAACATTCGCGAGCGATTTTGCGGCAGCTTCGACCGTGAGCGCAGCTTTGCTTTCATCTGTCGGCAGTTCGATGCTGCCGCTGAAGCTGCTGACGGCGACGCGATGATTCGGATGCAGTCGGCTGAGCAGACCTTCCTGCGCGAGCAGGACCATGATTTCGCTTTGAGCCGCAGCAATCGTGAATGACCTGGCTGATGAATTCGCGGCTGGACTGGCGGGCCTGACTGATGGGCGGCGTTGTGTGCCGGCGGCGGCGACGTGAAGCAATGCCAGCACAATTACTGCAAGCTGTCTGTGCAGTCGGCCATTCATTGATTGCCCTGAGAATTCAGATAACCGCCCCGCTCAACCGGTTCGACGACGACCGCCGTGCCGTAAGCCAGGACTTCAGTCACGCCGTTCATGATTTCGTTGGCGTCGTAGCGCGCGCCGATGATGGCGTTGGCGCCAATCTCTGAAGCGTGCTGAATCATAATCTCGAAGGCTTCGGCGCGCGTCTGTTCGCACAGCCGGGTGAAGATTGAAATGTTGCCGCCGACCAGCGTCTGAAAGCCTGCGCCAATCGTGCCGAAAATCGAACGCGAGCGCACGGTGATGCCGCGCACCACGCCCAGGTGCCGCACGATGTGAAAGCCTTCCAGTTCAAAGGCCGTCGTGACCATGTGATGCGCGACCGAAAACTGCCGGGGCGCGACCGGGTAGGGAGCCTGACGATTGATCGGATTGTCCATACGCTGATTGCTTCGCTGGTTATGAAAACAGATTGCCCTGCGGCTCGTCAGCCTGGCTGGCCGCGTCGTATTCGGGCGGAGTCCACAAATACTGTTTGAGATCGCAGCGACCCTTGTCGTTGAAAGCGATGCCTTCGGCTTCAAGCAGCCGCTGCTGCAAATCGGGCGGCGTTGTCATTCCGGCAGTCGAGCAGCCGCCCTGGGCGTTGATGACGCGATGCCAGGGAATATTGCGACCGTCATCGGGCGTGGCGTGCATGACATTGCCGATAGCGCGGGCATCATAACCAGCGCCGAGCGCCTGCGCGACCAGCCCGTAACTCATCACTCGTCCGCGCGGGATGCGCAGGACCAGTTCATAAACCCGCTCACGAAAGGCAGGCGCTTCGTCAGGCCGACCCGGAATGACGGGTTTGCCCGGATTGAGTCGGTTGCCGATGATGTTTTTGGCCATCGCCAATGCCTCAAACAGAATTCCTGTTCAGCAAAAGCTTCATCCACGAAGCCACACGAAGGATCACGAAGAAACAGCAGCCAGCCTGAATTTTGTCAATCCTGTCAACCTTACTTCGCGCCTCCACGCGCCGGCTTCGTGGATGAGGTTGATTTATTTCAACTGCGACCTAACCGAACAGCGGCGGCACTTCGGCCCCGGCAGTTCGCAGGTAGGTGTAAAGCTGACCGCGATGATGAATTTCGTGTTCGTGGATCAGATGCAGCAGGGCCATCCGCGGCATGGCTTTGTCCGGGCCGAACGGCGCGACGGATTCGCTGAGTTGTTCGGGCGTCAGCGCGGCGACTTTGGCGATCACATCTTCGTGCGCTTTGTCGAAGGCCGCAATCAGTTCCTCGGTGTTGTTGATGGCTGACAGGCGTTCTTTCGGAAAGACGCCGGTAATGGTGGCTTCGACCAGCCCGACTTCGGCTTCGTACAGATGATGCATCAGCTCGCCCAGCGTCATGGCGGAATCGCAGGGCTTCCAGTCGTATTTGTCGTTCGGCGCGACTTTCATGACGTTGACAGTCTGATGGTGAATGCGGTTCCAGTTTTTGATGTAGCTTTCCAGATGCGGTGCAGGTGCAGCCATACGATGGG
Source organism: uncultured Heliobacteriaceae bacterium (assembly GCA_964457105.1). Classification (GTDB taxonomy): domain Bacteria; phylum Acidobacteriota; class Blastocatellia; order RBC074; family RBC074; genus DASRDU01. Next base: position 6,601 of record CAYWDW010000135.1, on the reverse strand, counting down.
TCCTTTCGTGGAATGAGCGGCCAGCGGGCCGCTGTGGTTTATGACAATTCGCGCAACACGACGCGGGCCGGGCCGCCGTCGCCATCTTTCAGCTTGAGCGGCAGACAGATCAGTTCGTAATCGCCCGGCGTGATGGCGCTGAGGTTGAGACCTTCGATGATGATGACGTTGTGACGCAACAGCGCATAATGCGTGTCAGGTGAAGTGAAATTGAATTTCTCGACCGAAAGATAATCAATCCCGACCAGCCGGACGCCGCGCGCGACAAGCCTTCGCGCGGCTTCAGGTTCGATATACACAAAATCCTCGTGAAACGCGCCCGACGCGGGCCAGCGCCGCGAATTGCGTGTTCTGAACAGCACGCGCGTTATGCCGTCAAGGTCGAGTTTATCAATCGTCGCGGCGTCAATCACCGGCGCCTCGCCGACATCAACGACGCGCGCCCGTCCGATCAGCACCTCCAGCGGCAACTCGTCGAGCGTCGCTCCGCCCGCCACGAAATGCGCCGGAGGGTCAACGTGCGTGCCGGTGTGCGTGCCAAAGCTCAGTTGCGAAACGCCGCAGACATCACCCGCCGCCAGGGACATGACCGGCCTGATTTCGATGCCGGGATCGCCCGGATAAACCGGCAGATCAGCCGCCAGCGCCACTGTGATGTCGTGGATTTTCATGTGTGCTTCCCTTGTTTGAAGTGAGGCGAGTATAGGGAAGCGGTCAGACGAATGTCAAAAGAATCCCTGGCGATCAATGGTCGAGATAATGCGTTTCGCTCAGTGTGCGCAATCGTTCGGCGGCTGATTCCGCCGTGATGTCGCGCTGCGGGGTGCCGAGCATTTCAAAGCCCACCATAAATTTTTTCACGGTTGCTGATCGCAGCAGCGGCGGATAGAAATGAGCGTGAAAGTGAAAGTGCGGATAAGCCTGTCCGTCGGTCGGGCGCTGGTGAAAGCCCATCGTGTAGGGAAACGAAGTCTCAAAGAGATTGTCGTAACGTGTGGTGATGCGGTTGAGAATGTCAGCGAGCGCGGTGCGTTCGTCATCGCTGAATTCATCCAGCGCGGCGCTGTGACGGCGGCTGAGAATCATGGTTTCAAACGGCCAGACGGCCCAGAAGGGCACGAGGGCGGTGAAGGCGTCATTTTCACAAATGATGCGTGCTGCAGCTTTGCGTTCGATGGCCAGGTAATCGCACAGCAGGCAGGCCGCGCGCTCGTGGCTGTAACTGAGCTGAGCTGAATTTTCTCTGGCGAGTTCGTTGGTGAGGCTTTCGCTGGCCCAGATCTGACAGTGCGGGTGCGGATTGCTCGCGCCCATCATCTCGCCGCGATTCTCGAAAATCTGCACCGAGCTGATGGCCTCGACTGCGCCGAGTTCGAGATACTGCTCAGTCCAGGTGTCAACGACATGACGAATGGCCGGAACTTCCATCCGCGCGAGCGTCAGGCTGTGGTCAGGCGAAAAGCAGACCACGCGGCAGATGCCCCGTTCGCTGGCCGCAATCAGCAACCCGCTGGTGTCAAGCCGCGCCGGTGGCACGTCCATTTGCAAAGCCGCAAAATCATTGTCGAAAACAAAGGTGGACTGATAATCAGGATTGCGCACCCCGCCGGCCCGCGCATTGCCGGGGCACAGATAACACGACGGATCGTAAGTCGGCAGCAGTTCCTGCGCCGGTCTTTCAACCTGGCCCTGCCAGGGGCGCTGCGTGCGGTGCGGCGAGACCAGCACCCATTCACGGGTGAGCGGGTTGTAGCGACGATGCGGATGCTGTTGCAGATTGAACATAGGCTGACCCTGCTTTCGGTGCTGATTGTCGAACGCAGCTATTTTACTGCCAGAAATTGCGATCCAGGGTACGGTACTGTACCGCTTCTGAAATATGCTGCTCAAGCACCGGGGCTGATTCTTCAAGGTCAGCCAGCGTGCGGCTGACTTTGAGAATCCGGTCATAATCCCGCGCCGACAGGCCCCATTTGTTGATGGCGCGTTCAAGCATCTGCTGCGTCGCGGGCTGAAGCTGGCAGTGCTTGCGAATCAGGCGCGGTGTCATCTGTGCGTTGCAGAAGACCTTTTCACCGGCAAAGCGTTCCTGCTGAATCCGGCGCGCCCGATTGACGCGCTCGCGGATTTCGGCGGAACCTTCCGCGGCTTCCTGCTCTGAAAGTTCACGCACCTTCACCGCCGGCACGTCAACGTGAATATCAATGCGGTCCAGCAGCGGGCCGGAGATTTTTGAAATGTACCGCTGAATCTGCACCGGCGTGCATTTGCATTCACGGGTCGGGTCGTTGAAGAAACCGCAGGGACAGGGATTCATCGCGGCAATCAGCATAAAGCTTGAAGGAAAGGTCAGCGACATCGCGGCGCGGCTGATCGTGACCTGATGATCTTCGAGCGGCTGGCGCAGCACTTCAAGGACGTTGCGCTCAAATTCGGGCAGTTCGTCGAGAAACAGCACGCCGTGATGCGCGAGGCTGACTTCGCCGGGTCGCGGGATGGCACCGCCGCCGATCAGTCCGGCGTCAGAAATCGTGTGATGCGGCGCGCGAAACGGCCTCGTCGTCAGCAGGCCGCCGGAACTGGTCAACCCCGCGACGCTGTGAATCTTGGTTGTTTCAAGCGCTTCGGCAAAAGTGATCGGCGGCAGGATGGTCGGAAGGCGTTTGGCCAGCATCGTCTTGCCCGAACCGGGCGGGCCGATCATCAGAATGTTGTGGCCCCCGGCAGTTGAAACTTCGATGGCGCGTTTGGCGTGCATCTGACCGCGCACCTCGCGGAAGTCAACCGGGTACTGATCGGCATCGCTGAGCAGCGAGGCAAGATCCACCCGCAGCGGTTCCGGCATCTGCTCCGCATTGAGCAGCGTCATCACTTCGCGCAGGTCGCTGACCGGGTAGGTATCCAGTCCTTCAACGACCGCCGCCTCGCGCGCGTTCTCAGCCGGAATGAGCAGCCGTTTGAAACCGCGCTGCCGGGCCGCCACCGCAATCGGCAGCGCGCCGCGAATCGCCCGCACGCGACCATCGAGCGCCAGTTCACCAACCAGCATCGTGTCATCCAGATTGTCGCGCTTCAGGTCGCCGTTTGCGCCCAGAATGCCGACGGCAATCGGCAAATCAAAGGCCGAGCCTTCTTTTTTCACATCGGCAGGCGCAAGGTTGATGGTGGTTTTGTAAACGGGAAAGAAAAAGCCGCTGTTGTTGATCGCGGCGCGAATGCGTTCGCGGCTTTCGCGGACGGCCAGATCGGGCAGGCCGACGACGGTGACAATGGTTTCGTGCTGCGAATCACCGGCGCGGGGCGTCAGATCAACTTCAATTTCGACGAGTTCAGCGTCAATACCGTAAACAGCGGCGCTGTGAGTTTTGAAAAGCAAGGCAGACCTCCGGGGCTAAGGTTTAGTGAAGACCGGGGACGCGAGACCGTGATGGCTGTGGCTGAAATGAAAAGGCCGCGAAGCTGTCAGTTACGCTTCGCGGCCTGAATATAAAACGATGAGGCAGGTCAGGCAATATGCAGGAGCAAAAATTTCAACGCTGCAGGCGCCTGCCCTACTTTGCGCGGGTCTGAATTCTGATGACCTGCCCGGCGCGCAGCCGCGTGTTCGGGCTGATGTGATTGAGCGCCGCCAGGTCGCGCGCTGAAACGCTGTAACGAGCCGCAATGTCGGTCAGCGTGTCGCCGCCTTTGACGGTATAGGCAATGACTTTCGCGCCGCCGCCCGCCGTCGTGGTGCCAGGCGCTGCGGCGCGCGGAGCCACTGCGGCCACATTGCGCAGCCCGCTGCTGCCCATCGGCACAATGACCTTCTGGCCCGGTTTGAGTGCGCCCCCGTTGATGGCTGACAGGGTGCTTTCAGAAACTCCCGTGCGGCGGGCAATCGTCGCAAAGGTGTCGTCCGACTGAGCCGGCAGCAGCCGCCACTGCGTCCGTTTGTCGGGCGGAATCAGCTTCAGCGTCGCCTGCAACTGCTTGCCGCATCTGACGGGCACCCGCACCGGATGCGGAACGCCCGGCGGCGTCTGACCGCGCTTGAGTTCAGGATTGAGCGCCAGCACGTATTCGTGCTGCACGTCACAGGCATCGGCCACCAGTTTCATGTCAACTGAATTGTTCACGACTACGGTGTCGTAAGCGAGCGGCGAATCAGGTTTGACCTTGAAGCCGTACTTTTCAGGATCCTTGGCGATGATGATGGTGGCGAGGATGTTGGGCACGTAGTTGCGGGTTTCAAGCGGCAGCAGCCCGCGCTGATAGATCTCCCAGAAATCAGCATAACCCGACCGGGCAATGGCGCGGTCCACGTTGCCTTCGCCGGAATTGTAAGCCGCCATCGCCAGTTCCCAGTTCCCGGCATAACGATTGGCCAGCCACTTCAGATAACGGGCCGAGGCGCGAGTGGCTTTTTCATAACTCATCCGTTCATCAACCCAGTAATCCTGGCGCAGGTCGTAACGCGCGCCGGTTCCGGGAATGAACTGCCACAGCCCGACCGCCGCCGCCCAGGAACGGGCAAAAGGCGACCAGGCGCTTTCGACCTGACCAAGCCAGGCCAGATCCTGCGGCACGCCTTCTTCCTTGAAAATGCGCTGGGCCAGCGTCATGTAGCGCCCTGAACGACGCAGACCTGATTCCATCGTGACGCGACCACGACCGAGGTAATAATTGATGTAACTCTGCACCAGCGCATTCGGCTTGAAGCCGAAATCAAGCCGGGCGGAACTGACCGCGCTCTGAACGGCATCGTCCGTGGCGTCTTTGGTTTCATCATCGGTCAGTTTGATTTTGGCGAGTTCATCAAGCGGCGAGGCGGTGTAGGTCTGATCACCAAAGCCGCGTTTGCTGGCGGGCTGTTTCGCTTTCGGCTCATCGGTCTGAATGACCTGCGAAACAAAACTGTTTTCGGCTGGCTGCGGCGAACCGTTTGGTTCAAGTTTGAGCAGCGCCACCTGACGCTGGAAGATGTTTTCGACCAGCTTCTGGTAATACTGCTGCAGGCGGGCATCGCTGCGGACGTCAACGCCTGCTTCAAGAATGATGTCTACCGCGCGGTCATAAGCGCGGCGGGCCTGCTGGTAATCGCCTTTCTTGAAATGCTCTTCGCCGGCCAGGTAGCGTTCGTCAGCGCGATCCATGATTTTCTGGATTTCGCTGTTGCGCTGCTGAACTTCGGCAGAAACGCCGGGAGCGCCTGACACCGGCCCCCGGCTCTGAGCAAATGATGATGTAGTGAAGACGACGCCGAGGCAGACGGCTAAGAGGCTTTCAGCCAAAGGTAATGATCTGAGCTTCAGCATTAGTCGTAATTTCCTCCAGTTTTTACGAATGCAATTTGAATGCGGGAATTGTTCTGACCAGTGACCACGCGGAATGAATTTTCTGAAGATCACACACGCCAGTGTCGCTTTTGGAAACGCACACAACGCGGCGCATTGTAACTTTTACACAGCACCAGGTCAACCCTGATTCCCGAACCTGATGAACGGGTCGGGCGGGACGGTCACAAACATTTCCCGGAGCAGATTAGAGGTTTCATTGACCATCGGCAGGGGCCAGGGTATAAGTGCGTGCGATGAGACTTCCATTGAAGTCAGCCCTGATTCTGCCTGCGGTCATTCTGTGCGCCTGTCTGTACACGCTGGCACAGTCCCAAAAGTTCCCCCCATATCGCGGTCACGTCAACGATTTTGCCAACGTGATTGACCAGCCGACCAAAGACCGGCTGGAGCAGTACCTGCGCGATTTTGAAAAAAAGTCCGGCGCGCAGATCGCTGTCGTCACGATCCAGTCGCTTGAAGGGCAGCCGCTTGAGGAATACGCCAACAATCTTTACCGGGCGTGGGGCATTGGTCAGAAAACAGGGCCGAACAAGGACAAGGGAGCGCTGCTGCTCGTCGTCATCGATGACCGCAAAACCCGGCTCGAAGTCGGTTACGATCTGGAAGGCGACCTCCCGGACGGACTCGCCGGTGAAATGATCCGGCGCATGCGCCCCGATCTGCAGCAGGGGCAATACGGGCAGGCGATTACCAGCGGGGTCAGAACCATCGTGGCGACACTCGCTGAAAAATGGGGCATTACCCTTGCGGGTGACGACTCTCAGTATGCTTATCGGCAGCCGACGGAGACTGCTGAATCGAATCCGGGTTTATCCCTTCTTTTTATCGTTTTCGTGGTGATTTTCCTGCTGATTGTTGTCCGTGCGGCGCGGCGCGGCGGCGGCGGACGGGGCGGGCGGGGCGGCGGGCACTGGGTCGGCTGGCCGATGATTTTCAATGGCGGCGGCGGCGGCTTCGGCAGTGGTTCGTGGGGCAGCAGCGGCGGTGGCGGTGGCTGGAGCAGCGGTGGTGGCGGCTGGGGCGGCTTTGGCGGTGGCAGCAGCGGCGGCGGCGGCGCGAGCGACAGTTGGTGACACGCGGCGTCTGAAAATTCATTCTCCGGTTGCGGGACGAGCAATGAAAGAAAAGTTTGATGAACTGGTCAGGCGGCTGGTGCAGGCGCACCGTGACGAACTGACGGCGGTGATTTTGCACGGCTCGGTGGTCGTGACAGGTAAAAGCGCCAGGCCGTCAGATTACCGTGTGCTGGTGGTCTGTTCGGC
>CAYWDW010000134.1:0-9851 GCA_964457105.1 uncultured Heliobacteriaceae bacterium | reverse complement strand
CCATCTCCTGACCGACAACAAAGGCGACTTCAAACGATTTACCAGCATCACTGCCGCCGCTTGCTGACGCGCGCGGTACTGAACCAGGCTGTTGCAGTGTCAGGATGATTACGGCTCTCGCACGTACAACCACAGGTCAACGCCGGGGCGCAGCGTATAGACGCTGGATTTGAACGGGCCGCCGAGCATGCCTTCGATCTGTTCGCGCTGATTCGGCGCGGCCACAACGATGGGCGCGGTCAGTTCCAGCGGCAGCGTGCCCGCGTAAATCACGTTTTCGTAATCGCGCAGATACCAGGGCAGCGGCCAGTAATCAGGCGATGCGACGTAAACGTTGGTCTTTTTGCCAAAGGGCATTTTATCGGCAGCTTCACGAATCGCCTGTTCCAGCGCGAGCGTGCTCAGATCGGTCTGCGCGTAAACGTAACCGTACTGCGTGTCAGTCCAGGGCCGCCACTGACGGCGAACGCCAAGCGCCCGAAAATAACCGAGCGCGTTGTTATTGTCTGCTGAATGATGAATATTCTGCTGCCACGCCATCCGCGCACACGGAACCAGGGCGGCCACGATCACCGCCAGCCACACCGGGCGCAGCGTCAGCGGGCGCAGGTTCGCAAAGATGACTTCTGCCGCCACGCCGCACAGCAGGGCCAGCGGACTCAGCATGCTCACCATCAGCCAGGGCGTTTTATACGGAATAATTGAATAGCCGATTGAAATGCCTGCCGTCCACGCAAAAACAAACAGGCCGAACCGATTGCCACGCCACAGGGCCGCGACTGAACCGATGACGGCGCCGCTGAGCAGCGGCAGTTCCAGCTTGATCAGGATGCCCAGGTAATAAGTCGGATTGTGATAATGCTCCTGATGGCTGACGCCGCGCCCTGTCCACATCAGCACCGATTTCACGGCGTCCGGCACGCCCCGCCAGTTAGTAAAGAAGGACGAATAAAAGATCACGTTGATGAACAGAAAAATAATCAGCGCCGCGCACACATAATCCAGTGACGGCAGCATCGCGCGCGTGTCGCGCCACAGTTCACCGAACCGCGCGCCGGGTTGAAAGTCTGAATCGCTCGTCACCATTCGGCGGCCAGTCTCCCAGACCGCCGCGCACAGGGCCGCGAGCGCCAGCACGACGGCGGTAATGATGGCCGTTTCCTTCGTGGCAAACAGCAACCCGGCAGCCGCCGCGCCGAGGGCCAGCCAGGTGAATTTTTTCGTCTCAGCATAACGCCACGCGCAGACGGCCAGCGCGAGCGAAAAGAACCCGAATGACGATTCATGAATGAAATCGCGCGAGAAATAGACCAGCCCCGGCGACAGCGCAATCATCATCGCGGCGACCGGCGTGCCGACCAGGCCGAGCGCACGCCGCACCGGCCAGAGTATCAGCACCGTCAGCACGCCCCACACCGCAGGCGTCAAACGCAGGGCAAAATCATTCAGGCCGAACGCCTTCACTGCGGCCAGGGCGAAGTAATAAAGTGTCGGGCCGTGATAATTCTCAGGGTTGTACTTGTAATTTCCGTTGCGCCAGAGGTCGAGCAGGAAATACGAGTTGACGCTTTCATCGTGGTGAAACGGCTTGATGCCGATCCAGTAAAAACGCAGCAAGATGGCCGCTGCAACCGCCAGCAGAAAGGCTGCTGCACTGAGCAGTTCACCGCGCCGCGCGCCATTCGTCGCAGCAGTCTTGTCATCAGGCATAGTGGACTCTGAGTATTGATAAGAAAAAAATGCCGACAGCTCATCACAAGCCACCGGCATTTTAGCTTACGTGCCAACTGACCGCTATGCCTGTCAGTCGCATCAATTGATCTCCATCAGTCAGCGCCGTCGCCTGGAAACGATTTCACGGTCACAACGGACCGCGCCCGTCAGCAGGCCATCGGCCCGAATTGCCTGCTGACGCTGAAAAGCCAATTTCGCTCAGCGTGCGTTGGCGCTTCTGTTACAATGCCGCCGCTCCAGGGAAGGAGGCGGCAAAGAGTCATGTCTGTGAACGGAAGAAAACGTCTGAGAGTCGGCCTGGCACTGGGCGGCGGCGTGGCGCGCGGCATTGCACACGTCGGCGTGTTGCGGGAACTTGAGAAAAACAATATCCCGGTTGATCTGATCGCCGGCACGAGCGTCGGCTCGCTCGTGGGCGGCGGTTACGCGGCAGGGCTGAGCGCCGACGATCTGGAAAAGCTGGCCCGCAAGATCAGATGGAGTGACCTGGGCCGGGTCACGGTGTCGCGGCTCGGATTTTTCAACAGCGCCCGCATGGAAAGCTATATTCACGGCATCTTCCCGGTGCATAAGATCGAGGAGATGCGCATTCCGCTCGGCGTCGTCGCCACTGACATTCAGGAAGGCCGGATGGTCGTCTTCACGGAAGGCGATGTGGCCCTGGCGGTGCGCGCGAGTTGCGCCATTCCGTGTTATTTCACGCCGGTGACAGTCAACGGGCGCATGATGGTTGACGGCGGCCTGGTCGGTCATCTGCCCGCTTCAGTCGCGCGCGGGATGGGAGCCGACCTTGTGATCGCCGTGGATGTGCATTCCCAGGGCGTGCCGATTCCGCCGCCGAACAACATCTTCACGATCATGTATCAGTCGCTTTCGATCATGGGCCGCAGTTCGGTGACTTATCTTTATCAGGATGCCGATGTCATCGTGAAACCGAAGGTCGGCCACGTCCGGCCCGACGACCTGACCAGAGCCGATGAAATGATTGCCGCCGGTGAAAAGGCCACGCGCGAAGTTATGGACCAGATTCGGCAGAAACTTGGCGCTGAGAAAAAAGGATTTTTCGGTCGGCTCTTCGCCAGACCCGAAGGCAGCCCGCGCAGCATCAGGGCCACCAGGCAACAAGGCTGACCTGATCTTTATGGCCCTAATGGCAGTGTGTTATAACTCGCCCGCTGAATGACCATGCACACAGTGGACGAGGATGACCGGATGATTCTTATGTGCCTGTCCCGACTCAGACCGATTTACCTGCTCCTGCAACTTGCGACCTGCGCGCTGGCCCTGACGCTGACGGCCCCCGCACAGCAGCGACCACTGATTACCGAAGACGTGGACATCGTCAGGCCGGGCGCGGTGCGGCTCGATTTCGGCTTTGATTTCACGCAGGACAAAAACTTTCCGCTCTCCGGCCTCAACGGCGATCTGACGCGCATCGGGGTCGTCAATGCCCGCTTCGGCCTCGCGCCGAATGTCGAATTTGAAACCGGCGGCGTCATGCAGAACTTCCTGAGCATCAATCGGCAGTATCAGCCGAGCGCCACGCCGCTCAGGCTTTCCAATGCGCCCGTTTCAACGAGCGATGTCGGCGATTTTTATCTGGCGACCAAAATCAAACTGCGGAACGAAACGAAGCGCCTGCCCGCTTTCGGCTTTCGCTTCGGCGCGCAGTTGCCGAACTCGAATCAGGAACGCGGCATCGGCGTCAATCAGATCAGTTTCTTTGCGACTGCCATCGCGGGCAAACATTTCGGCAGACTCAACGTGTTCGGCAATGTGGGCCTCGGCATTCTGACGGCTCCGGTTGATCTGTTTACGCAGAACGACGTGGCGCTGTACGGCCTGGCGGCCACTTACCGCCTCAGCGACCGGCTGACCCTGGTGGGCGAAATCAACGGACGCCAGAGCACGCGCAGCCGTGCCCCGCGCGGCACCGAATCGGAAGGCGAGGCCAGAGTCGGGGCGCGCCTGAAAGCCGCCGGGCTGGTCTGGGACATTGCGGGCATCGCGGGCCTCAACCGCAACAGTCCCCGCAGCGGCGTTACCTTCGGGATCAGTTATGAAAGAGATCTGTTCACTCCGGTGAAATAAGGAATTCGTCTTCACCCCTTCCCGCTCAGCATCAAGCATCAGGTTTCATCGGTCTTTCATTCGTGCAGACGCCGGAACTTTTCCCCCCTTCGGGCGTTGACTGAATTGTCGCTATCCCCCGCAGAGCATGTGCTGATGAGCCGCCGCAGGTTATCGTGGGATTGTCCTTTATTGTCAGGTGTTTCGGTTCGTCTCAGGCAAAAGCTTCTGTCAGCGTGCTTTCTGTGCGAGTTGAGAAACAATCAAGTTGACTTGATCAGCCAACTGTTGTTGAATGATGACCGGTCTGGTGAACCTCATCACCGCTTTGCCAGGCACCCATAAATTTGATCACTGGATCAAATCGTAACCTCACTACCACGACAAGGTAGTTTCAGCATCCCCGTGCGGGGATTATTGCGTGCCGCCATCATCTGACCTGGCCTGACCCGGCTGACTGGCTGCGGCCCTGGAGACTCCTGTTACCAGCGAGTTCTCGCAGCATCTGCCTGCTTTGTCCCGGTAATTGCGCCCGGCCCGGCGCAGGAGTAATTTCGCATGAACACCCTCAGATTCAATCGCCGCGAATCTGCCTCCTCACTTGCTCAAAATCATCAGAAATCAAAAACCCGTCGCCGCTTCCGGCAGCATCTGCTGGTGATCACCGGCGCGCTCGGACTGCTGCTCATCGGTGCCCTGAGCTGGCAGCAGCGTGGCCAGGCCGCGCCTGAGGCTGGAACTTCCGGTCACAGGCTGGCTGAACTGCTCAGCCGCGCCGGGCAGGGTCTGCGTTCGGCACTGGCGCTCAGTCCGGCTCCGGCGCAGGCGGCCCAGGGCGGGTTGACCATTTCAACCATTGCGGGCGGCGGCTTTGACATTGACCTGCCAGTCGGGCAGGCTCCGGCGGGCGAACCGTCAGGCGTGATCCGCGATGCGCTCGGACGCGGCTTTTTCGTGCTCGACACCAAAGCTGACAATAGCACCGTCGTCATTCGCTTCGTCAACACGTCAGCGCAACCCGTCACCCTGGCTGGCGCCACGATCAGTCCGGGCAACATCAATCTGATCGCCGGTGGCGCGGATCAGAACATCGGCGATGTGCCGCGCGAAGTTGACCTGGAAAGCATCACCGGCATGGCGGTTGATCCGAGCGGCAATGCGCTTTACCTGCTGCGACCTTTGGCGAATGCGCTGATCGGCATCAACCTCAGCACGCAGCCGTTCACCATCGGGGGCAAAACCATTCCGCCGGGCCGCCTGCTCGAACTTTTTCAGAGTTCGGAGCTGTCGAGCGAAAGCAAGGCACAGGCGCTCTCGTTTGACCCGCAAACGGGCTATTTCTATTTTTCCTGCAACTCCACGCTCAACAGCCAGCAGTCACCAAAGACCTCCTTCAACAAAATCTACCGGGTTGACGTGGCCGGAAGTCAGTTGATTCAGATTGCCGGAACGGACAAACCGATGCAGGACACCAAACAGGGCAAGGCGCTGGAGGTCAAACTCAACGAAATCAAAAGCACTGCCGTTGAAAACAGCGGCACGATTCTGCTCGCCGAACGCGGCGATGATGCTTTTGGCGGCGCGATTCACCGCATCACGGGCGACACCATCGGCCCGGTGACCAATAGTGAAAGTTATCAGCCTGCCGCCATCTGTAGCGGCCAGGGCTGCAGCACGCCCAACGGCATTCGCATCTCTTATCCGATCAGCGTGACCGTCGCCCCGAATGGCGATATTTATGTGGCCAATGGCAACTCGCAGGAAATCATCAGGGTCAATCCGACCACCGGAGCCAAATCAAGGGTCGTGGGTTCAGGCAAAAGCGGCCCCGGAGATCTGACCAGCGCCGAATGTAACAGTGATCTCTTCCCGTGCGGCGACGGCGGCAGCGGCACGGCGGCAGCGGCTTCGATCATCGTTCCCGGCAGCCATATCTCTGACGCCGTTTACATGATTTCGGCGGACAATTCCGGGGTCTATATTCCCGGCCTGCAATACAACCGGGTGCGCTTCGTCAACACGACGAATGGTGCGGTCACGCTGCTCGGCAAGACCCTGGCCGCCGGAGTGCTCGACAGCGTGGTCGGGGCCAGTCTGCCCGCGCCTTATGACCACAATCAGGCGATTGCGGCTATCCTGAACAAACCGGCTGGCGTGATTTCAGACGCGCAGGGGAATCTGTACATCGCCGGGCCTTTTGACGGGCATCTGCGATTCGTCAATCGCACGCAGCAGCCGATGGATCTTTTTACCGGCACCCTGTCGGCGCAGACCGTGCTGCCTGGCGAGATCGTTTCGCTGGATTTTGAATCCGGCAGCCTGTACGAGGATCAGATCAGAACCGCCAACCTCGGCGGGATTCAGGCTCTGGCCAGAACCAGCCAGGGCATCTTTATGGTCTTTCCGAATATCGGCACCAAATGCGGCCTGAGCGGCAGCGCGCCGCAATCAGGAACGATTCGTTTTCTCAACACGACGTCGGCCAGCGTCACCGTGCTGGGCGTCACGGTCGCGCCCGGCGAAGTCAAAGAGGTCGCAGGTACCAAGAACATCAGATCGCGCGATTGCAATGCTTCCAGCCCGCCGTTTGGCGATGGCGGCAAGGCGACCGAGGCGCTGATCTTTCCAGCCGGGATTACGGTGGACAGCGCCGGCGATCTGTACCTCGCGGACCTCAGGCGCGAGGCCATCCGCAAAATTGACAGCAGCGGAACCATCAACGTGGTGACGATCAACGGCAGCGATGACACGCCGATCACGCTCAACGATCCGACCGGCGTCGCGCTGACGCCCACCGGCCAACTGGTGCTGACCGACCTTAACAACCGCGTGCTGCGCCAGAACGCCGCGGGCAGCAATGTGTTCACCGTCATTGGTGACGCCTCGCTGGGCCTCAACAAACCGCGCGGCCTGACGGTGGACAGCACCGGCAATGTCTACGTGCTGAATTCAGGCACTCAGAGAATCCTGCAAATCACGGCGTCGTCCAATGCGCTCGGCACCGCAACCACCGTGGCCGGCACCGGCACTGCCGGGTTCGGCGGTGATGGCGGGCCAGCCGTTGACGCGCTCATCAGCCTCGCCAATCCGTCTGTCATTTCGATCTATCAGCAGGCGCTGCAGATCACCACGCTGCCGAGCGGCGACATCATCTTCACTGACTCCGAAAACAACCGCATTCGCCTGCTGAAGAAAGAGCTGAACCTCGCTCCCGTGCTGGACTCGCTGGCCGATCAGACCATGACCGAGGGTGACACGAAGACGCTGCAGTTTTCGGCCACCGATCAGAACGCGGGCGACAGCCTGAGCTTCACCATCACCGGCAAGCCTGGGTTCGGCACCTTTACTGATAACGGCAATCGCACGGCCTCGCTCGCGCTTGCGCCAGGGCTGACCGATGCCGGTGTTTTCGACATCACGATCACCGTCAGCGACGGGCAGGTGAGCGACAGCAAAACCTTCAAGCTGACGGTCAATGATTCCAATCATTCGCCGACCGTTTCGGCAGGCACGCTGGCCTCACCGATCAATGCCACTTCGGCGAGCGGCGCGGCTGTCAACCTGACTGGCACCGTCACCGATGCTGATGGCGATGCCGTCACCTGGAAATGGTTCGACGGCGCGACACAGATTGCCAGCGGCACCGGCACCGATGCGAATACGACCGTCACGCTCGCGCTCGGCGCGCATTCGATTTACCTCGAAGGCACTGACCGCAAGGGCGCGAAAAGCAGCACCGCCGCGCAGACCGTGCTGGTGCGCGACACCGTCGCTCCGGTCATCGGCGACATTCCGGCCAATCAGGTCTTTGAAGCCGACACGCTCGGCGGCAAGGTTTACACCTTCACCAATCCGACCGTGGCCGACAACCTCGACCCGGCGCCGAAGCTTCAGGTCAACGGCGTCCCGGCAAACAACAAGTACCCGGTCGGCACGACCGTCATTACCTTCATTGCCACTGATGCGAGCGGCAACACCTCGCAGAAATCATTCACCGTCAAAATCAACGACACACAGAAGCCGACCATCAGCGGTGTGCCGACCAATCAGGTCTTTGAAGCCGACACGCTCGGCGGCAAGGTCTTTCCCTTCACCAACCCGACCGCGACCGATCTGGTCAGCGGCAACATCACCGTGATTGCCAGCGGAATTCCGTCCGGCAATCTTTATCCGGTCGGGACGACGACGGTCAATTTCTTTGCGACTGACGGTGCAGGCAATCAGGCGACAGCTTCGTTCACCGTCACCGTCACCGACACGATCAAACCCGTCATCAGCGGCGTGCCGACAGACATCATCGTCGAAGCGACTTCGACCCAGGGCGCAGTTGTCAATTACACGCTGCCTGCGGCGACTGACATTGTTGATGGTGCGGTCGCCGTGCTGACGGACAAAGCGGCGGGTTCGACTTTCCCGTTCGGCCTGACGACCGTCAATTTCACGGCGAAGGACAAGGCCAATAACACCGCGACCGCCAGCTTCAAGGTTACTGTGCAGGACACGACGCCGCCCGTCTTCGGCCCGCTGCCGGGCAACAAGACCGTCGGCACCGGCTCGGCTGCCGGCACGAATGTTACTTTCGCGCTGCCTACAGCGACTGATGCCGTTGACGGAGCCGTGACCGTGACGGCCAGCCCGGCCTCCGGTTCGTTCTTCCCGGTCGGCAACACCACCGTGACGCTGACGGCGAAGGATTCGCGCAACAATACCGTCACGGCCTCGTTCGTCGTGACGGTGGTCAACGTGCCGCCGCCGACCATCAGCGGCGTACCGGCTGACATCACCACCGAAGCGACTTCACCGGCAGGAGCGACCGTCAATTACGTGATGCCGACGGCAGTCAGCGGTCAGGGCGCGGCGCTGACGGTGGCGACGACCAACCCGCCCGGTTCGGTCTTCCCGATTGCCACGACGACCGTGACTTTCACGGCGACGGACAACCTGGGACTGTCAGCCCAACAGACCTTCAAGGTCACGGTGACTGACACGAAACCGCCCGTCTTCAATGGCGACACGCCGAACATCATCACCGAGGCGCTGACCTCAGCCGGTGCGGCGGTGAATTTCGTCGTGCCGACGGCGACCGACATCGTTGATGGCAACGTCAGTGTCAGCAGCAGCCACAATCCGGGTGCGACCTTCCCGATTGGCATCACGACGGTGACGCTGACGGCGAAGGATTCGCGCAACAACACCGCGACCCGCACCTTCACCATTACCGTTCTCGCCGATGTCAGCTACCAGATTTCGACCTTTGCCGGTAACGGAACTTACGGCAACGGCGGTGACGGCGGCCCGGCGACCAGCGCGCAATTCAAGCAGATTGTGGCGCTCGCGCGCGACAAACAGGGTCGCCTGCTCGTGCTTGATTCGGGCAATCGCTCGCTGCGTCGCATCGAAACCGACGGCACGATTACGCTGATCGCCGGCAACGGCAGCAACGGCAACGGCGGTGATGGCAAACAGGCCAACGGCGCACAGTTCAGCATTCCATCAGGCCTCGCGGTTGACTCGACCGGCAACATTTACGTGGCCGATCTGGGCAACAACCGCGTGCGCGTCATTGACCCGAACGGCGTCATCAACCACTTTGCAGGCAATGCAGGCGGCGCGGCGGGTTCAACCGGCGACCAGGGCACGGCACCGGGCGCGAAGCTGCGACAGCCGCGCGGCCTGGCCGTGGACCAGAATGACAACCTTTACATCGCCGACAGCGGCAATCAGCGCATTCGCCGCGTGGACGCCGTGACGAATGTCATCACGACGGTGGCCGGCACCGGCGGCGCAGGCTTCAGCGGTGACGGCGCCCCCGCCACGACGCTCAATCTCAACAGTCCGCACGATGTGGCCGTTGACAGCCAGGGCAATCTTTACATCGCGGACACCTTCAATCAGCGCATTCGCCGCGTGGACGGCGTGACGCAGATTATGACGACGCTGACCGGCAGCGGAGCGCCCGGCTTCAGTGGCGATGACGGGGCGGCCAGTCTCGCGCAGGTCAACAACCCGACCGGAGTCAGCGTTGACAGCCTCGGCAATGTCTTTGT
>CAYWDW010000133.1:9374-9874 GCA_964457105.1 uncultured Heliobacteriaceae bacterium | reverse complement strand
TGGTGATGAGCCATTTTTTCAGCGGCAGGTTCCGGCCTGCCTTTTCCGTTGGCGTTGCTTGCCAGTTCATCCCGCCGTGCTAGAATGACGCTGCCACCTTGAGTTCCCTCTGCTGATTTATGCTGAACCAAACCGTTTTCCTGGGTCTGGCGGAAAGGCTGCGCGGGGTCATTGCCTGCGTCCTGTCGGTTGTGCTGACTGCGGCATTGATGATCGTGACTGCTGCCGCCCAGGCCGACAAGCCGTCTGAAGCTTTGAAGCAGATCACAAAACTGGCCGAGGCGCTGGATCGTGATCTGGAAAGCGGGCGCGTGCGCCCGGATGAACTCGAAGCAAGGACCGATGACATCGTGCGTGCTGCCGCCGAGCGGGCCGCGCTGTTCAAAGCGGCTGACTGGAAGGGCGATCAACTCTATGCGCTGGCCGTGTTGCATCAGCGCGCCGAACAGTTCGGGCCGGCGGCGCAGGCTTTCCGCAGCTTTCTTGACGGCGGGGCAAAG
>CAYWDW010000133.1:0-9364 GCA_964457105.1 uncultured Heliobacteriaceae bacterium | reverse complement strand
CCCTGACCGGCCTCGTGCGGTCGCTGATTGAAATCGAAAAATACGATGACGCCGCAAGTGCGCTCGACACGCTCGAACGCAGCGCGCCGCTCTTTCGCCGGGGCTATGACCTGCTGCTGATTTCGCGCATCGCCTTGCACAAGGATCTCGCCGAGGCTTACCGCGACCTGGGGCAGTATGAAAAAGCCGCGAAGATGGCGCGGGCCGGGTTCAACCTGATGCCGCAGCTTGGCGCGCGCGAACTGACTGACCCGCTCAATCGTGACGCGCGCGATTACGACCAGGCGACGCTCGCCGCAATCACGATTGTCTCGCTGCACCGGCTGGGCAAAACGGCTGAAGCCCAGGAATTCAGACGCCGGATTGAACGCTTCAATTTCCTGTCTGATCCGCGCCTGCTGTCAATTCTGCAATCGGAACTGACGGCTGCCAGCCTCATCAACAGCCCGTCGCCGGGCATCAAGTATGAGGCCTGGATCGGCGGCACGCCGTACACCGCCGAAGACTTTCGCGGCAAAGTGCTGCTGCTCAACTTTGAGGCGATGTGGAGCGCGCCGTCGGCTGAAGCCTTTCCGCACCTGCGCAGCGTCCAGGAAAAATTCGGCAGCCGGGGACTGCTGATCGTTGGCATCACCCGTTTTTACGGGCGTTCGGACAAGGCTGATGATCTCAAACCGGAACAGGAACTCAGCAGCCTGCGCGATTTTATGAAGCGTCAGAACATCACCTGGCCGGTCGCCGTCAACAGCGAGGACGATCTGACGAATGATGATCGCTTCAGCGTCATTTCGCTGCCGACGATGGTGCTGATTGATCGCCGGGGCAGGGTGCGCTTCATCCGGCGCGGCACCGGCAACTGGCGCACGCTCGAAAAACAGGTGGCAAAACTGATTGAGGAGAAACTGTGAAGAGTGGTCAGTGGTCAGTGGTCAGTGGTTAGTAAACCAGCGTTTTTACTGACCACTGACCACTGACCACTGACCACTGCCTGCTATGTTCTGCCAGGAATGCGGAAAAGAGGTCAGGGCGACGGCGCGTTACTGCAACGGGTGCGGGACTCCGGTGCGGCAGCGGTTCAATGCTGCGGGGCCTGCGCAGTCAGATGCCGCGCGCCAGGCTGGTGAGCCGTTGTCTGCGCCGCTCAATCGTGAATCAGCCAATGAAGGCTCGCTGATTATTCCGATTGCGCCTGATGAAATGCCGCGCGCCCGCCGCGCCGAATCGCGCACGATTTTTGAGCCGGTGACTTCAGCTTCGTCAGCTTTGCGACCGGACGGGCCGACCACCGCACGCCAGACCATTGAAAGTCACACGGCTTCAGCCGCAGCGAGTCCGGCCCTTCAGTCGGCCCCGGCGAAGACCTTTTTCACCGAAGTCCTGCCCGCGACGGTCAACCGGCAGCATCACCGGCTGGTGATTGTGACGGCGCTGCTGCTGCTCGCCTTTGTCGCGCTGGTCACGCTGTTTTACTTCGCGGCCAAATATGCGTGAGCTGCCCTGAAAATGATGGGCGCGCCGCCTGCCCTGCGACGCGCCCTTCCTGAAACCCTCGTCTCAGACCTGCCCCGTTCTGATGGAGGATTTCAAGCCCGCATCCGCGTTACCACACGCGGATCAAAGTTGTGTTGCTGACCTGTCCGCCCGCTTTGACCACCAGCGAATAACTGCCCGGCCCGGACGTGCGCGGCAACAGAAAGTTGATCTGATCGAGGCCCGCCATTTCAGGTTGTTTGCCCGCATAGAGTACCTTCACTTCGACGCCGTTGATTTCGACCCTGACCTGTTCAGGGCTGGTCTGTCGCCATCCGGTGCCGAACAGCACGACATAAACATCGCGGCTCGCGTCCTGCCTGACCGCGCCTGCCTCGTATTTCACGCCGTCAACCGTTGAGATCATCGTGGCCTCGCCGACGCCGCTTGAATCCACCGTGAAAAGCGCCGGTGCAGCAGGGGCCACGTTGATTCTGGTTTCTGAAATTTCGCCGGTTGAAGCGAAGACTGTGACCACCGCTTCGCCCGCCGCCGTTTCTTCGGGCAGCAGCAGATTGAACTGATGCGGGCTGGTATAAAACAGTGGCGCCTGCCACACCTGGCCGCGACTGTCGGTGATTTCAACTCTGGTGCCGCGAATGTCGCGCGGCAGCGGCAGGCTTTGAGCAAAGCCGCCTTCGTCGCTCGTCAGACTGCCGCCGAAGATCGTGCAGATTGAACCGGGCGACATGACATCGGTGCGGTAACTGGCGGCTGACGTGACGGTCATCGGTTCAGCCACCTGCAAGTCCTGATGCGTCGCGTCAAGGCCGGCGCGATTGTTGGCATCGGTCGCTACGATCATCAGGCGCACGGTGCGGCTCTGTGCGGGCAACGTTTCGGGCACCTTCCATTCAAACCGCTGCGCCGTGCCGGGCAGATCGGTAATCACATTCGGATAAGTCAGACCGCCATCGGTTGACAGCCTGATCTGATATTTCGTCACCGGCGCTGAAGCTTCGGTCGTCCACGTCAGCACGGCCTGCTGATTTTTTGTCACGCGGCCTGCACCTGAAGGCGTCAGCAGCGTGACGCGCGGCGCGCCCGGCTGCATCACGGCAATGTCGAGTTTCGTCAGCAGCTCAGAACCCGCATCGGTCGAACGGAACGTGACCTGATACATCTGCTCGGCCTGGTCGCTGGTCGGGGTGAAGCTGAAGCTGCCCGTGCTGCTGTCGAACAGGGCATTCTTCGGCAGGCCCGACACCGTATGCCTGATGGCCTGGCCGCACGGGCTGACGTTGCTGAGCGTGAAATTCAGGGTCTGCCCGATCATCAGAACTTTCGGCCTCAGATCAGCCACCGCCATCAGCGAAGTGTTATTGGTGATGTATTCGGCTTTCTGGTCGGCGGCGTAAACGCGAACTTCGGAAAGGTTGAAATACTCCTGCCCGAATTCATCGGCATCAAGGCTGGTCTTGCGCACGCGCACATAGCGATATGTCGCGTTGTCCTCAACCTTCGCCTGCCAGGGCTGGCCGAACGGCTGCGCTTCAGCGCCCTGCGCACCGATCAGACGCGAAGTGGCAAAGGTCGGATCGTTCGAGGCGCGCACTTCAAAATTGCGGCGCGTGTGGGCCTGATTGTTTTCAGTGCGGAAGAGAATTTCGATGCCGCTGATGCGGGTCGGCTGTTCGAGATCAACCTGCCACCATTCAAGCTGCTTCGTGTTTGATTCTGAATGCCACAGCGAAAGGCGGCCATCCGAAACTTCAAGCAGCCCGTCGTTGGCGCTGGCGGGAACGTCCGTCGCGTTGGCCCACAGGTACACGCTGGAAGCCGAGGCCGGATGATGCAGCGCCACATTCTCCAGCCCGGCAAAGGTCATCGCGGCGAGGCACGAAGACGGCTTTGGCGCGGGCGAACTGTTGCCTGCGGGCGGCGTCACGATTACTGCCGGCGGCGGAATTGCCGGCACACTGTGCGGCAACGTCAGCGAGTTATTGATCTCAGCCAGATAATCGCCGAGCGCAAAGCCGGTCTGCCCGTAAACTTTCGGCGATGACCCGGCAAACAAATCTGATCTGAAGCTGATCAGGTGACGACTGCCTGCGGTGATCGGCGCCGCCGGGTTCCAGTCGCGGTACAGGGCCGTGTCGCGGAAGACGCGGCGCGCATAATCGTCAAGATCGGCGCGTTTCGTGATGCGCGCGGCCACCGTCAGCACCGGCAGGCTGAGCATCGCTTCGACGACATAAGCCTCGCCGTCTGATTTGTCAGCCGCCCAGAAATAGGGCGTCGTGAGCGGCGTGTAAATGCCGTTTTCGGTTTTGCCGCCGGTCAGCACCGGACGCTGATTGTTTTTGCCAACCAGCCAGTCAGCGACCCGCACCAGAAAATCAGCCGTGCGCTGATCGCCGGTTTCGCGCCAGAATTCGATCACGCCGAACTGCGCGTACCCGCTCCACATAAACGGCTGCGTGGCCGGGCCGAGGTTGGAATCAGGCACAACGTAATAACCTTTTTTGCCGTAATCCTCTTCTGCCTGAACCAGCAGGTAAACCAGATCACGGGCCTTGCCCAGATATTTCGCCTCGCCGCTGTAACGCCACGCGGCCATCATCGCCAGCGCAGGCCAGCCGACCATGCGCGATTCATTCCAGCTCAGCGTGTTGTCATACGTGAAATTGAAGCGTTCAATCGCGGCGCTCGCTTCAAGGGCTGATTCGTGAATCGCCTCATCGCCGGTCAGCGCCCAGTACAGCCACAACCCTTCAGTCCAGACGTGCGAAAAGACCGGCTCACGATAACTGCCGTGACGCCCCTTTTCATAAAAAGCGAGGCCCTGCAGATTGAGTGTGTGCGTGCGGTCCCAGTAATCTTCGGCGTGATACTGCCCCCAGTCGGCGCGGTAACGAGACATTTCGCTGCCCAGGCGAAAAGCCCGCGCATCGCCCGTGCGCAGAAATTCGCGCAGCAGCATCAGCGGCAGGTCGTAATGCAGATTGCTGTAACCATCGCTCCAGGTCAGATCACCAAAATTCTGCCAGCCGAAATGCTCGCCCTGCTCAGCGCGCAGCCGGTATTCAAAGATTGATTGCGGCGGCTGATGCGTGCTGCCATCGCAGCTTTCGACGGCATAGGCGACTGAAAACAGGCGCTCGGCGTATTCAGCGGCCTCGCGCATTTCGGCATCCTGCGCAAAGACCTGCGCCCAGGGCCGCCGTTCAATCATCACCGGACGCACCGCGCCGCTGCGGGCCACGTCAGCCGGATCAAGCGCCGCAATGGTGCTGGTCAATGACAGCGCCGCGCTCGTCTGTTTGCCCAGATAAAAATCGGTGGTCTTTGCGCGCCCGCCTTCAAAGTTGTGATCGCTGCCGGTTTCGGGCAGCACATCGAAGCGCAGGCCGGCGGCGGAAGCCGTCATTCGCTTCGGAAAGTTTTCAGCAAATTCGGGCGCTGAGATTTCAAAGGTTCCGGCAGCGAGCGTGGCGCTGCTTTGTCCGGCGGCGATGCGGGCGTGCGCTTCAGTTGTGTTGAGGACGCTGATTTCACCGGCTCCGGCGCTTGTGGTTGGCAGCAGGACAGACAGGCTGCGCAACAGCGCGTGCTGCGCGAAAGGCGGCGTCTGATTGCGTCCCGCGCCAAAACCATAAGTGCCTTCGCTCAGCAGCCGCAGCCGCACACGCACAAATGGCTGATCGGCATAAACGTAATAACGAATCGTAAACCTGATTTCGGGCAGCACGCGCCCGCTGATTCCGGCAGTTGACGAAACAAAATGCCCGTCCTGTCGCACGACGGCGCGCAGGGCATTGCTCTCTTCAATCGCTACGCGATCAATCACGGCTGAAGCCGTCACCAGCGGATTGCCCTGAGTCGGGGCAGCAAAGACGCATTCATTGACCGTGTGCGTCTGTTTGAGCGCGCCGGAAAACTGCACCAGTTGACTGGAAACTGATTTGATCGTGGCCGTCTCCTGCTCAATCGTCAGGTCGCGGATGCTGCTGCCCCAGGCGTGCGCGAATTGCAGCGGCGCGCTCGCCGTGCACAAGCCATTCGTGTCGGCTTTGATCGTGACTGTCTCCTGGCGGGGCGTGCCTTCATCAAGCAGGTATGAATGACCTGGCAGCAGGCTCTGATCGTCAGCCGCAAGCTGAGTGCTGCCTGCCGACACATCCCATTTGAGGCTGGTCGTGTGCCGAAAGCGCACCGTGTCGCCGGGCTTCAGCAGGCCTGCGTCGCCGAGGCAGGCAGAATCACTGCCAGATGTTTTGACGACAAGGCCGCCGCGCGGGACTGTGGCGCTGACAGCAAGCGGCGCGCGAAGCTGCTCCGCGCCATCAAGCGCAAAGCTGGTCACGAGCGCCTGGCCCTGGGTCGGCACTTCAAGACTGAGGCGCGAAGTCGTGACGCGGATTTTATCTGCCGCATTGCTGATCGAAAGCACCGGCAGCGCAGCAGACTGCGTGACGCGAGTCAGCGTGTAGCTCCCGACTGCTGAAGGTTTGAAATCAACCAGCACCCATTTGACGGGCTTCGTCGTGTCGGTCACAAGGCCGCGCCAGCGCGCCAGGACGCGCATCTGTGCGGGCACGGGCACGCCCTGCGGATTGAGAACGCCAAGCTCAGCCGCGTCACGAATGTCAAAGGCTTCGGCAAGCGGCACCCCAATAGTGACGGGCAGGGAAGCATGGCTGACCCTGATCGTCGCGTTCAGGCTGGCATTCTGCGCCTGCGCGGGCAGTGTGAAACTGAGCAGGAAAATAATCAGGAAGAGAACTGATGAAACTTTGCGGCAGAAACCGAAGCCGCAGGCAACCGACTGCGAATTGAACGCGGCAACGGTGCTGGCTGAGGGCGGCGCGGCAGCAGGACTGGCAGACATGGACTTATCTCCCGGAAAGTTCCGGTACCGACAAGCCGATGAGGCGCACTGGTCTGAAGCGCCATGAATCAGCGCGTCGCAAACGCTGGCGCGTCAGGAGACGAGACGCAACGATGCAGGGACAGGGGGGCTGGAG
Source organism: uncultured Heliobacteriaceae bacterium (assembly GCA_964457105.1). Lineage (GTDB taxonomy): Bacteria > Acidobacteriota > Blastocatellia > RBC074 > RBC074 > DASRDU01. The sequence goes on along the minus strand of CAYWDW010000133.1, from coordinate 2,867 downwards.
CTGAAGGGAGCCTGAAAACACAAAAAGGGAACTCAGTCATCCATGCGATGACTCAGATCCCTGGTCGCGTTTGAGGCTTCCGATAAACATGCTTTTTCGGTTGCGTTCACTGGCGGAACCTGTGCGTGCAGGTTCGCGCTCGGTCGTTTCCACTTCGGTAATTCGACCATCTCAGCCTTGTGACTGAGACTCGAACTTTGCGTCCCCGCATCGCTGCGGGTTTGCCATTGTCGGTGGAACTCTGAATTTATTCGGTAGTCAACCGGGGCAAGGTACAGATGCAGCGCAACCGATGCCCCGTTTCGGTTGCGCCGCACACAACGAACGAAATGGCTTCGTGACTGAAGCCTTCCGTTCGAGTTTGTCAAAATCCATCAGTAAATAAGAGCGAATAAAACAAGTCGCCGGTATCGGACACCGGACTGGTCTGGGAGGTGGCGATACCGGCTGCAAAGCACATCAAACTCACACGCCGTTTCACATGACAATCGCTGTGCCAGCGTGCAGGCCCGGTGATGGTGCGTGACTGCCAGGACCGGGCGCGTCAGGTTGTGCAGCCTTGTTATCAGGGTAGAAGTGTTTTGTGAACTTCGGGTTCAGGCTGTGCGCTCAGGAGCGCCAGGGTTTTCCTGCGCGGATTTTTCTGCTAAGGTTTCCCTGCATTGCGTGTCTCATGCCCGCCGGACGCAGTGCAGGTGCCGGATTATGCTATCTGGCGCTGACATTTTCTGTTACCTTACCCCCGAAACAGCGGTTCGCCCCAATCAACTGAATATTGTTGTGCAAGAAGTCAATCGTGATTCATTTACGTTATGGCAGGCAGGAGTGATCGGGCTGGCGTTGCTGCTGCTGTATGGCGCGGTGCTGTCACTGCTGGTGCAGGACTGGTGGCGTGATGACAATTACTCGCACGGCTTTCTGGTGCCGTTCATCAGCGGTTATGTGATCTGGCTCAATCGTGACCGGCTGCTGATGCTGGATGACCGGCCCCGGCATCTGACGGGCGGCGCGCTGATGGTGCTGGCCGTGATGATGCTGATTGCCGGGCTGGTCGGTTCGGAACTGTTTATTTCCCGCGTCTCCTTCGTCGTGGCGCTGACCGGGCTGGTGATCTATTTCAGCGGGTGGCGTCACTTCAGGCTGCTGGCCTTTCCCATCTGGCTCTTTGTGCTGGCCATTCCCATTCCGCAGATTGTCTTTAATCTGATCGCCTTTCCGCTGCAACTGCTCGCGTCTGATTATGCGACGTGGGCCATCAGGCTGTTTGGCATTCCGGCGTTGCGCGAGGGCAATGTCATCGAACTGGCGAATATGAAGCTGCAGGTCGTCGAAGCCTGCAGCGGCATTCGGTCGCTGATGACGCTGGCGACGCTGGCGGTGACGTGGGCCTATTTCACCGAAAAGAAATGGTGGCGGCGCATCGTGATTGTGGGCGCAGTGATCCCGGTCGCCATTATTGCCAATGCGGCCCGCGTGGCCGGCACGGGCTTTATGGCTCATCACTGGGGCGTTGAAATGGCTGAGGGCTTTATGCACGGCTTTTCGGGCTGGCTGATTTTTGTCGTGGCGCTGCTGCTGATTATGACGCTGTCGCAGTTGCTGAATCTGGTGGAGCGGCTCTTTTTCCGCCGTTCTGTTCCGGTGGCCTGACAGGTGGCCTGATTGATGGTTATGAAAAAAAACCTCGCCTTTATCGTGATGCTGGCTTTTCTGCTGCTGTCGGCAGCGTTCACGAATTATCTGGCGCTGGCGCGTGGCAAAGAGAAAGTGCCGCCGCGCGCGCAGCTCGACAGCCTGGCCCCGCAGCTTGGCGACTGGCGCGAACATGAAACCGAAACGCTCGATCAGCAGACGCTCGATGTGCTCAAGCCGGACGATTACATTCAGCGCACCTACACCGACAGTCAGGGGCGGCCCGCCTATTTATTCATCGGATATTTCGGCAGCCAGCGTAACGGACAGACCTATCATTCGCCGCAGAACTGCCTGCCCGGCGCGGGCTGGACGATGGAGGCGCGCGAGCGGCAGCGGGTCAGAAACGATCAATCAACCGGACAGGGCGAGATCAATCAGTTCATCGTCTCAAAGGACGGCGCGAAACTGATGACGCTGTACTGGTATCAGGGACGTGGCCGCACGGTGGCGAGTGAATACTGGGGCAAGATTTATACGGTCAGCGATGCCGTCATGCGACAGCGAACGGACGGTGCGCTGGTCCGCGTCATGCTTCCGATTGATGACAGCGTCGGCGGCGAGCAGGCAGCGCTGAAGTCCGGTCTGGATTTTGTCAACCATCTGTTGCCTGAACTGTCACGCTACATTCCAGACTAAGTTCGACAGGAGCATTCAGGGACCGCCTGCTGACGCGCGATACAGTGCCGCGACCGTTGCTGACGTGCAGTACAGCACCGCGACCGTTACTGACGCGCGGTACAGTACCGCGACCGTGAGGGAGCGGCAGCACACCCTTTAATCACGCCAGACAAAAATATCGCGCGCGATTTCCTCTTCAAGCGCGATCTGCGTTTCCTCACACTGAATCACAAAACTCGGAAACTTCTGCCTGATCGTGATCGGCACGCCGGGTGACAGGCCGAGCGATGAGAGCTTTTGAAAGCGCGAATAATTGCGCGTGCTGAGAAAGGCCAGTCGCGCCTGCTCGCTGGTGTTCAGGCAACTTGCATCGGTCAGCGAATCTCTGATCCGGCGCAGCAGGCGTGAACCTTCATCGGTGAGTCTGATTTTGTCGGGCGCGTCGTCCACACCTGTGACATACCCTTCGTGGATGCATTCCTGAATCAGTTCTTCAGGGGGCTCAAGCTGCCTGCTGAATTTCAGGCTGGTCGTGGAAAATGAAGATTCACTGC
>CAYWDW010000132.1:0-9972 GCA_964457105.1 uncultured Heliobacteriaceae bacterium | reverse complement strand
CAGGACCAACCTCTCCTGCGGCTTCGGCGGTCTTTTTAACTTGCGGGATAAAAGTCTGGCAGGCCGACGGTTTGTCAGAAACATTCAGGAGCCAGATAAAACCATGACTACTCTTAATCGCCGCGACTTCATCAAAACCTCCGCTGGTGTGGCCGCCACCGGCACACTTGGGTTCAATCTCACCAGCTATGCCGACAGCCCGAACGACACGGTGCGGGTGGCGGTAGTGGGCCTGCGCGGGCAGGGTAAAGCTCACACGAGCAGTTACCTGAAAATGCCCAGGGTTCAGATCGCCGCGCTCTGCGATGTGGACGACGCGCAGTTTGCGCATCACCTGAAGGCCATCGAAACTGCCGGTCAGCCGAAACCGAAAATTTACAAGGACCTTCGCAAGCTGCTTGAGGACAAATCCATTGATGCGGTGTCCATCGCCACGCCGAACCACTGGCACTCGCTGATGGGCATCTGGACGTGTCAGGCGGGCAAGGATCTCTATCTTGAAAAACCCTGCTCGCACAGTTTCTGGGAAGGTCAGCAGCTTGTCGCCGCCGCGAAAAAATATGACCGCATCGTGCAGCACGGAACCAATTCGCGTTCCGGGGTGGCGATTCGTGAAGCGATGCAGAAGATGTGTCACGAAGGTCTGATCGGTGATGTTTATATGGCGCGCGGGCTGTGTTTCAAATGGCGCGACACGATTGGGCGCAAGCCTGACGGCCCGGTTCCGGCGGGCGTTGATTATGATCTGTGGCTGGGGCCGGCGCCGAAACGTCCCTTCAACGAGAACCGGTTTCATTACAACTGGCACTGGAACTGGGATTACGGCAATGGCGACATCGGCAACCAGGGCATTCACGAAATGGACATCGCCCGCTGGGGCCTCGGCGTGACGCTGCCAACAAAGGTGCACGCGATGGGCGGGCATTTTATGTTCGATGACGATCAGCAGACGCCGAACACACAGATTGCCACCTTCGAGTTTGATAAAAACGGGAAGAAAGTGATCCTGGTTTTCGAGGTCCGCCACTGGATGACGAATCACGAAGCGGGCATTGACGAAGGCAAAAATCCGCCGGATTCAAACACCATCGGCAATATTTTTTACGGCTCGAAAGGCTACCTGGCGATTGAGGGTTATCACACCTACAAGACATTCCTGGGCCGCGAACAGCAGCCGGGGCCGGGGCGCAGGGCCGATGGCAACAACTGGCAGAACTTCATTGACGTCGTGCGCAGTCGCAAACGCGAGCAGCAGAATGCGCCGATTGAAGAAGGTCATCTGTCCGCGGCGCTCGTTCATCTGGCAAATATTTCGTATCGTCTGGGACGTTCGCTGAACTTCGATCCGCAGACCGCAACCTTTGCGGGCGACAACGAGGCGAATCAGATGTTGCGGCGCAAATACCGCGACCCGTTCGTGGTGCCAGAGAAAGTGTAGCCGTGATGAGTCTCAATCACTTCCTTAACCCTGTCCGGCACGTGCGCCTCATCATTCAGGAAATGTGGCGGAGACGACAGCGGGTGCAGCAACTGGAAGATGACCTGCTCCTGCTGAGAACGATCATTCAGCGCCTGGTTGATGAGGTCAGAAAACTGAAGGAAGAACTGGCCGAGTTGCGGGCCTGGACGCAGGCTGAACAGGTCAGAATCAGTCAGCGTCTCGAACTCATTGAACGGGGGTTGCCCGCCGAACCAGCGGTCAAACCGGACCGGGATGATGACTGGATCATGTGAACGCCGGGGCCGACCCGCCAGGTCTCGGCACCGTAGTTAATCATTCGCCGGGCGGGCACCGCCGCATCGAATTCCGGCAGGTCGTGAGCAGGCCCGCCTGAAGGTTGCGCGCTTCAGCACGCTGGTGGTACGCAATAAGCACGCAATAAGATTGACATTGACACCAATCGGTCTATCGGATAGATTTTGCCTGGATTAAATCAAAGTATCATCATTGACAACCATTTACAGCCCCCAAATAACAAAGCTGTGCAACATTGCCTGCGTGTTGCTGACGCAATCATTTTAACTAACCAGCTTGGCTTTAACGATTCACCCACTTCCAGGAGGAGAAACAATGATGAGTTCCGCGAGAAGATTGCCTGGACTGCTTTTGCTGCTGCTGTTGATCAGCAGTGCCATAGTTCAGGCTCAGACACCTCGCTCCGAAGACGACCCGCGAAATCAGGCACCCACCGTCAATGGGGGGACTGGTCTCTTTACGGTCTATGATGCTCAGACCCTGCGGAAGGGCGAGTTCAATTTTGGTTTCTTTGCCAACCATTTTCACCGCGATCCGGGCGACCTGCGCCGACAGGTTTATCCCATTAACTTCCAGGTCGGCTTCAGCGACCATCTCGAATTCTTCGTCAACTTCGAGGCTCAGCGCATCACTACTTCCGGCCTGCCGTCGCTGCTCAGCGGCTTTTACCTGCCGGATGTGCGCACCAAAACATTATCGGGAGGCCGCACGGTCATTATTCCGAGTGGTCCCGGCGCCGGAGTGGTCGTCAACACTGTGACTGACCCCTGCGGCAATGGCGGGTTCTTTGGCCCCTGCACGGTCACAGGTCTGCCGCAGTACGGCCCGTTTACTGCGCGTCCGAGCGGTAACGATACTGCCGTCTATCCGGGACTTGGCGCCGCCGTCGGAGGCATTCTGCCGGCGCTGCCGCCGAATGGCGTCCCGAATTATTCAACTGAAGTGCCGTTCCTGTCGCGGTTCACCGGTTCAGGTGTCGGCGATATCTGGCTCGGCGGCAAGGTTCGTTTCACCGGCCCGAACAATCCGTTCGGCTTTGCGCTGATTCCCTTGTTCAAGATTCCGACCACGCGTGAACTGAACACCGGACTGGAGCGCGGTCGCAGCACCGGCGCGTTCGATTACGGCGTGATTGCCGCGATTGATGGCCGCCTGCACAAGTATGTCAACCTGAGCGGCAACGTCGGCTTCATCAAGAAGGGCGACCCGCGCGCTGAAGACATGCGGCTTGGCCCGCTGGCTGGCGGCACAGGTGTCATTCAGGGCTTTGGCCGCAGCGAACGCGCGCTTGATCTGCCGAATGAACTGCGCAGCGGGATCGGTTTCGATTTCCCGCTCAGTCAGTACCTGCAGTTCATCGCTGAAATCAGCGGTTCTTATGCGGTCGGTTCCCGCACACCGTCATTGCTCAGAAACAATCCGGTTGATCTGGTGGTCGGCGCAAAAATTTTCCCGGCCCGCTGGTTCTCAATCAACGCCGCGTATCAGCGTCACCTCAACTGGATGAAGAATTTCGACAAGGTTCACGGCCCGGATGGTTTCATCTTCGGGATCACCGCCGGTCACGTCAACAAACGTGAAGAGCCGATTGTGCCGAACAATCCGCCGACCATCACGCTTGAAGTTGGTGCCGTAACTCCGGGTTCAGATCGCGTCAGGCGCGCTTCGTCAGGCACTGTCTGCGTGGGCGACAGGGTGGCGCTGCGGGCCAATGCGTCCGATCCGGACGGCGACACGCTGCTTTACACCTGGACGACCACCGGTGGCCGCATCGTGGGCGAAGGCGCGAATGTCTCGTTCGACTCGACCGGACTTGCGCCGGGCACTTACACCGTCACGGCGCAGGTTGATGACGGCTGCGGCTGTGTGGCTTTTGATACCAAAACCATCACCGTTGAAAACTGCCCGCCGCTCAAGGTCTGCTTCAACAGCAATCTTGACGTGACGCCGGCGACGAGCCGTGTTGATCCGGGTCAGGCCGTCAGCCTCTCAACGCCGGGTGTCAGTGGCGGTGAGAATTACGGCGATGTGACTTATTCGTGGAGCGCTTCGGCAGGTCAGATCACGGGCAGCGGCACGAGCGCGCGCCTCGATACGACCGGCGTGGGCTATAACACGACGATCACCGTGACCGTGACGGCACGCGATGCTTCAGGCGAATGCAGCGCGACCGGAACCGCCACCGTGACGACCAACCAGGCGCCGCCGCCGCCGCCGACCTGCTCAAGTCTGACGCCGTGCCCGATGTTCAAGCGGAACAGCGCGCGCGTGGACAATGCCTGCAAGTCCATCCTGCAGGACGTTGCCCGTCAGATGCAGGCCGATCCGCAGGCGACGCTCTACGTTGATGGCTTCCGTTCAGAGAAGGAGAAAGACGGCCTTGATCTGCAACGAGCCAAGAACGTGCGCGACCGGCTGGCCGATGGTTCCGTCGGGATTCAGATTGATCCGAACCGGATCGTCGTGCGGTCCGGCGGGGTCACGACCGACACGAGCCACATCAAGCTTTCGATCTGCCAGGCTGGCGCTCCGGCTCCGGCTGGCGGTGAGGCAGCGACGGTTGGCCCGGTCGAACCCGAAAAGAAGGCCGCTCCGGCCCGCAGGCGTGGCAAGCCGCGTGGCAAGCGCGCCTCAGGCAGCGACGATGACGAATAACATCTGAAGCAGCCTGATAAAACAGGAGGCAGGTGATTCACAGATCACCTGCCTCCTTTGTTTTTGCGCCACACTGATCTTCAAAATCACAGGCCGAAGTGTTGCGGGCTGAAATCAGCAGTTCAGTCGGTCGCGGCGTCTTTGACTTTCAATTGAATCTTTCCGTCATAGGAACTGATCTCAGGGCTGCACAGCAGGCTGACGCGGGAGGCGCTACTCAGCACCTGGTAATGTTGCGCGGCGCTCCACCAGACAGCTTCAATCCGGCGCGCCTGATCGCCGACGAGCAGCTTGAGATGCTTTTCCTTGAGTCGTTCAATCTTGTGGATGCCGACTTCGCGCAGCAGAAACAACGGTGCCGGATTGCCCATGCCGTGCGGTTCGAGTCGCATCAGGGTGCGAATGGTTTCGATGTTCACTTCACTGAACTGAATCTCGCCTTCGGCATCGAACGTCCGACCCAGGTCTTCATCGCTGAGGTATTCGGCGGCGTACCGGTTCAGCCGCCAGCGAAATTCATCAATCCGGTCAGCCGCAATCGTGAAGCCGGCGGCCATCGGATGCCCGCCGTATTTGACCAGCAGACCGGAAACGCTGTCCATCGCTTCGACCAGATGAAAGCCGCGAATTGAACGGGCGCTGCCGTGCGCGATGCCGTCGGCATCAATCGAACAGACCAGCGTCGGGCGGCCCGTGTATTCGACCAGTTTGGAACACGCAATGCCGACCACGCCGCGATGAAAGCCGTTCTGTTCGGCTCCGGCAAAGACCAGCACGCGATCCAGCGACTGCTGCTGACTGACGGTGTGAAAGAGCTTTTCGACCAGCGCGTGCTGAATCTGCTGGCGTTCGGCGTTGAGGTCGTTGAGCTGCCGCGCGAGGGCGACGGCTTCAGCATCGGTAGGGGCTGAAAACAGATCCAGCACGGCGCCCGCGTGCGCGATGCGTCCGGCGGCATTGATCCGCGGGCCGATTTTGTAACTGATGTCGTAAGTCGTCAGCGGCTTGCCGACTTTGGCAATTTGCAGCAGCGCGCGCAGGCCCGGATTGCTGCTGCGTTCGTTGAGCGCGTCAAGCCCGTGCCTGACAATCGCGCGGTTTTCGCTGGCCGATAAATCAACCAGGTCGGCGATGGTGCCAATGGCGGTCAGCTTGGCCAGCGAAGCCAGCATCGCCGTTCGTTTGGCGTGGCCTTCGAGCAGGGCATCAGCCAGCTTGAGCGACACGCCGCACGCCGCGAGGTGTTTGTTCGGGTAATCAGTGCCGGAAGAACCTTTCGGACACAGCACCGCATAAGCGTCTGCCGGCACGTCCTCGCCATCGGGCAGATGGTGGTCGCAGATGATCAGATCAATACCGAGTTCGCGGGCCAGGCGCGCTTCGGCGTGCGACTTGATGCCGATGTCAGCCGTGACGATGACGCGAAAGTTTTCAGCCGCTGCCTTTTCAATGATCTGTTTCGACAGACCATAACCTTCGGTAAAGCGATCAGGCACATAGCAGGTAATCAGCCCGTTGCCGCCGATCAGTTTCAGCACGCTCGACAAAATGACGCTCGACGTGGTGCCGTCCACATCGAAATCCGTCACAATCAGCACCCGCTCACGATTGCGCACCGCGCGGTGCAATCGCTCGACCGCGACGGGCATATCGCGCAACAGAGCCGGATCGTGCAGATGCGCGCTGAAATCAGGCGCCAGGAACTGCGCAATGGCGGCAGGCTCGGTCAGGCCGCGATTGATCAGGCAGCGCAGCAGCAGCGGCGATTCACGCATTTCGCGCCGCAGCCTTTGCAGCAGCAGTTCATCACACACGGCCAGCCGCCACCGCGCACCCGACAGCCCACGCCGCACGTTCAGGTAATTTGTCGCCGTCGCAGTCTTCAATTCGTCTCCGGTTGTGAACTGATAAATTGCCGCTGCCCGTCAGCTTCAGGATTGATCTGAAGTATGCCCTGTCCTCAGCCTGCTCTGCAATCGGCTGCTGAAAATGGAAAAATGAAAAACTTCGGGAACCTTTGTTCAGGCAGGGCGTGAGACAGGCTGTGTGTAGTTTGTGTGAGGTGATCAGTCGCGCGGGGGCGGGATTGAATCACCTCCTTTTTATCTCCGGTCAACCGTCCTTCTCCTGCGCCAATTAGTTGTCCTGACTGATCTTTGCTGGTGTCGAAGGCAGCCATTATCAACTATCCGCCTGCCTGGTCTTTATGCTATAGTCTGGAACCCACGCCGCCCCGCGAGAAACTAAAGACCACAGATTGAGCAATCATGAAACCATTAGTTAACCTGTCGAGCCGACCCTTTCGGAACCGGCGACTTTTCTGGCTGGCCATCCTGCTGATTTTCGGCGTCTCGGCGCTGGTCGGGTTCAGCACGCTGCACACGATCAGCGATCTGGACCGCGAGATCGCCCGCCTTGAACCCGAAGTCAGAAAAAAACAGGATGAGGCAAGAAAGCTGGAATCAGCCGGAGTGGCCGTGCCCGCGCTGACGCCGGAGCAGACGCTGTCAATGCTCGCGGCCAAAGACCTGATTCAGCGCCGGACTTTCTCGTGGTCGCAGCTTTTCAATGAAATCGAGCGGCTGATCCCGGCCACCGTGCGCGTGCGCAAAATCGCGCTCAGCAAGATTGAAGACAAGCAGAATGCCGGCAGTCCGCAAACTGTCGCTGTGAGCAATGATGACGCGCCCAAAGCCGTTTCGCTGACCTTTGAAGTCACCGGAAAAAATTATTCTGAAGTCGTTAAGATGATGGATGCCTTCAATCAGACGGGGCAGTTTTATGTGGTCGCGCGCAAGGAAAATGTGCTGGAAGGAACTGAAGAGGTCGAGTTTGACCTGGGCGTGACCTACTACCCGCCGGTGCTGCGCCGCGCGGCGCAAACGGTGCCGGGCAATCAGGTGGCGAAGGGAGGTAAAGAATGATGGCGCTTCGGCTCAATTCATCTGATCTGCTCGACAGCGTGCGCAGCTTTTTCAGTAACCTGCGCCTGACGCTGGTTGAAAGCGTCTTTCTGATAACGGCGATCCTGTTTGCCTCGCTGGTCGCCTTCTTTTATCTGACCAGAATTCAACCACGCTATGCTGAAATTGCTGACCTGAAAGCCAGTCTGAAAACGGCTGAAACGAAAATCTCAGAGCAGAAGACCCGCGCGACTGCGCTCACGACTCAGCGCGAACACAAGGAAAACATCCTGGGCAGCCTGACCGACTTTGAAGGGCTGCTCAGGGATCGCGTGGCCGGTCACACGCAGATGGTCACGGAGATCAATCAACTGGCCAGGGCGCATATGCTGATGACGCCCGGCTTCACCTTTCAGCCGACTTCATCAGAACTGGCGACGGCCTCGCCTGCGGTGACCGCGGCGGCTGAACCCGGCAGCAGTCCGACTCCGACTCCGCCCGTGAAACTCAGCCGCGAACTGAATGTTTATCCGTCCCTCGGCATTGATACGACGGTCGAAGGCGATTATCGCAATCTGCGCAAATTCATTTATGACCTTGAACGCAGTCGGCAGTTTCTGATCATCAATGCCGTCGCCTTTCAGGGCGTTGATGAAAGAGTCAGACAAGGCCGGGGCCGCATGGTGCCAACCGCCGCGGGCAATGTGCCGGAGATGGTGACGCAGAACATCGCGCTCAAGATTGAACTGGAGGCGTACTTTCAGAAGCCCGAAGGCCAGCGGGCTTTTATGTACCCGGCGGTCACCCCTGCGGTCACGTCGCAGGCCGCCAAGTAAGCGGCGGTCAGCCCTCGGCTGAACTGACTCAGACAGATTGCTATGAACTTAACGGAACAGAACAAGAAGCTGATGCTGATGGGCGCGCTGCTCGTCGTGCTCGGCGGCGTGGTGTATTACAACTTCTTTGCTGAAGACGACACCCCGGCCACCCAGACCAGAACGCAGGCTCAGAAAGCGAAAGGCCCGACGCCAACGCCGACGCCGAACAAAAACGAACTGCCCGTCATTGACAAGCCGCTCGAACTGGCCGCCCTGACCAGCCGCGCGCAGGAACCAGGCGCAGGCCGCAACATCTTCGTTTATCCGCCGCCGCCAACGCCGACACCGCTGCCGCCGCAACCAACGCCGCCGCCGCCGCCGATCACGCTTTCAGGCCTGAATCCCGCCGGGGTGATTGGCAAGACGGGTGATTTCACGATGACCCTGTTTGGCGCGAAGTTCCCGCCTGATGCCAGGGTGTTCCTGGCGGGCCGTGATCTCAAAACAACTGTCGTCAGCGACACGCAGTTGAAGGTGCAGGTTCCGGCTTCAATGATTGCCAATCCGGGAGCGCTGCCGGTTGAAGTGCGCAGCGCAAGCGATTCGAAACTGTATTCCAACGCTTTCAATCTCAACATCACTCCCCCGCCTGCGCCGCCGTATAAATATCTGGGCATCATCGTCAAGGATGGCGTCACCACGGCGGCGCTCAAATTCGATCTCGACGAAAAGCTTGATTACGTCCGCAAGGACACCGTGCTGGGCGGCCACTGGAAGGTCGTCAGCATCACGCCGCAGGAGATTGAATTTGAAGACACGAACATCAAAGTCCGTCATCGCGTGCCGTTCAGCGGCGAAGGCGGTTAAGACCGACAAGACAGAGTGCCCCTGGTCAGCAGTACAGAAAGGCAGCAGCTATGATCCTCACACCGTCAGGTATTCATTCCGTCCCGCGCCGGTCACGTCGTCACGAACAGGGCTATGCCATGATTGCGCTGCTGGCGGCAATGACGATTTCGCTGATCTTCATGGCGGCAGCGCTGCCCTCGCTGAAACACAATATCCAGCGCGAACGCGAAGAAGAAATGTTCTATCGCGGCGAACAGATTGTCACGGCCATTGAAAGTTTTCAGCGCGACCATAACAATCAGCCGCCCACGAGCCTGGCGCAACTGACCGAATACGATGTACTCACGAAAAAACGCTACCTGCGCGAGTCGGCGCTGCGCGATCCGCTGACGCTGAAAGGCGAATGGCGGCTGGTGCGCTTTGGCGATCCGGCGCTGAAGGAATTTGCCCTGGCCTATATGAAGGTGATGAAAGTGCAGGATCCGCGTCAGTTGCCACCCGCGCTGATGCAGGCGCTCACCGCGCCTGGCGGCCTGCCGCTTGATGCAGGTGCGGGCGATAAGGATGCAAAGAGTGATGGCGAGCCTCAACTCGGCAGCGAGGCCGGGCCGATTCTCGGTGTCGCCAGCAAAAGTAAAGACCGGATCATCCGCAACTACTACGGCATTGAAACCTATGACAAAGGCGTGATCGTGCCCCGGGTCGCCACACCGAATCAGATGATCGCGCCCGGCATCCCGCTGATTGCCGGAGTTGGACCCGCCACAACCACCAAAACACCAACTGATCCGCGCTGTCCCAAAGGCGGCATCCCGTTTGAGATTGAAGGCAGAACCGTTTGCACCGGGGTGCTCTATGATGGAATTTGTCCGCCGACTGATCCGAAGTGCCGACCTGACAAACCAAAACCATAATCGGCGCTGACTGAAATTCGTTGATCGGGTAGGAGGGAGCCTCGCGGCTCCCGTCCTCCCACACCACCGGACGTGCG
>CAYWDW010000131.1:0-10037 GCA_964457105.1 uncultured Heliobacteriaceae bacterium | reverse complement strand
TGCTCGGTGATTGAAACCTCAACGGCATCGTAGAGCCGCGTGCTGCCGCCGGTTTTAGTCTGCCGGATGGCCCGGCGCATCACTTCGCGGTCGCCCGTGAATGCGCATTCCAGGTGCAGCGCGCTGTCGAATGAAACAACCATGACGCGGTCTTCGGGCTGCAACTGTTCGATGAATCTGATGGCGGCGTTCTGAATGTCTTCGAGCCGGAAGCGCGTGCTGGCCGAAGTGTCAAGCAGCAGCGCGACGTGAAACGGCGTGTTGACGGCGCGAAATTCAACGATCTCCTGTTCGATGCCGTTTTCGTAAATGTGAAATTCCTTCGGCTTGAGAAAGGGCACGTACCGACCCGCCTGATCAATCACCGACACCGGAATTGAAACCAGCGTGGTGTCAACCTTGATGACGCCTTCATCGCCGGCGGCAGGCGGAGCGGCAGTCTCCGGCGCAGGCGCGGTCTTTGCTGTTGATTTGGTTTCGGTCGCGCTCGGCAGTCGCAGTTCCGACGGCTCCGGCGCGGGCTTTTTGTCTTTGGACTCAGCGCCGGGCGCGGGCCGCTGCGGTTTGCGTCCCGACTGCGCGCTGACTTCAGGAATGAACTGAATCAGCAGAACTGTGATGGTGAGAAAGAACAAGACTGCCAAACGCGCGAATCTGAAGCTGGTCATCGGCGTTTTCTCCTCTGCCTTGCGGCTTATTTTCCGGCCACGATGCGCGTGGCGAATTGATCGCGTTCAGGGTGCGGCTGCGGCTCCTCGCTGACCCACGACCGGGGCAGAATTTCGCGGGCCGAGAGATTGGCGCCGAGCAGCAGAATGAACGCTGAAATGAAAATCCAGGTGATGATCGTGACGACGGCGGACAGGTTATCGTACCGCGAACGGAAGTTGAGCATCGGCAGCAGCAGCCGATAAGCCAGCGTCATCAGCACCCACAGCACCGCCATTGCCGCCGATGAAAAGAAGACGCGCCTGGTCGAAACCCTGCCGTTCGGCAGCCAGTAATAGATCAGAAAAAAAATGAGCGTGGTACACGGCACGGCAAACAGGCCGCTCGTTGAATTGAAGATGAATCGCTGCATCTTCACAAACGGCACCAGCCCCGTGAGCGTCTGATTCCAGACGCTCGCCAGCAGCACGAAGCCCAGAATCACCGCCGCACAGATGACGACGAGCGGCATGTAAATCAGATACTGTTTGATCGTGCTGCGCGATTGTGTGAAGCCCCACGCCCGATTCAGCGCCAGTTCGAGCGGCAGAAAGACGCCCGTGCTGGTGAAGATGAGCGCGCAGATCGAATAGACGCTTGCGCCCTTGTGCAAACTGCGTGTGACGTTATCGAGCGCGACGAACATCGGCTGCGCTTCACCGGGCGCAATCGCCATCATCAACCGGTAAATCGTCACGTAACCTTCGTGCCAGCCGACCTGATTTTCCAGCACGTTGCCAATCAGCACCAGAAACGCAAAGAACGAAAGCAGCGCATTGAAGGCGATGGCCGAAGCGTAAATCCACGCCTCGCCCGTGCTGAGGTCATAAATGGCCGGCCACATGCGTTTGAAAAACAGCCAGATGCCGCGCAGGTAATAAAACCTTCCGCTTTCAGTGTGCAGCGTTTCAGCGTTCCGCATGGTGGTGATTCCGGTGACGATCAGGGGTGGCGGCAGACAGTTCAGCCGTCGGCCCTGAGAGGCGGATTCAGTGCAGCGAGTTGCCTGTCAATTTCGGCGAGCGATTGAGCCAGCCGCTGCCGGTGGGCGTCGGAGCGGGCGCGTGACATTTGTTCCTGAAGCTGACTGCGAGTCAGGCGCAGCGTTTCGCGCCGCTGCCGCAGGGCCATCTCCTCAGGCGAAAGAGCCGCCGGATCACTGGTCTGAACGTGCCGCACTTCTTCCATCTGAGCTTCGACTGACTTGCTTTCCCAGCCTCGCGCCATTCCGTCACCTCTTTCCTTTGCGCGCCAGTTCAGTTTCTGCCGCAATAAAGCCGAACGCCGGCCAGTAACGGCCCGCCACGATTTTGCGAAAGTATTCCTCAGCCCGCGCCGGATTGCCGTTATACAAATGCCAGTTGCCCAGGCCGTACCCGATGGTCGCAATTTCCAGGTCGGTCGCCTGTTCCAGATTGACCAGTTCGGCTTCGGTTTTCAGGCCCTTGTAAAACAGCAGCCGGTCAAAGTACGACTTGTTCTCGACGACCTTCATCTCAGGCGTGATGCGATCCAGCACCTGTTTCGCCTCGGCCTCCTTTTTCATCCGGCGCAGAGTCATATAAAGCCAGTCTGAAACGGCGATGATCGAATCATCCTTTGCATTCTTTTCGGCGACGGCCAGGCAGCGTTTATAGGCTTCAGCCGCGCTGGCCAGTTCGCCTTTCAGGTAATAAGCCAGACCGAGGTGATACCAGATGTCGAAATCCTGATCGTTGAGCTGAGCGGCCTTCTTCAAATCTCTGATCGCCTCGTTGAATTCGCGGATTGAAATGTAACGATGCCCGCGATGGCGATAAAGCTGCGCGTTGTCGGGCGCAAGTCTGAGCGCGCGCGACCAGGTGCCAATCGCGTCGTGATAGCGCCACTGATTCGCCTGCGCCCTGCCGAGCGCCATCAGCAGCTCGACATTTTTCGGCTCATTCATGACCTTGATTTCGGCAGCCTTGATCTCATTGTTCGGGTCCGTCTGAGCGTAATGCCGCGCGCCAAGCGGAGAGACGAGTTCCAGCTTCCCCTCGGTCACCGGAGTCTGAGCTGTGACCGCCAGAACAGGAAGCAGCAGGGCAGGTAATAAAACTGCTGCCGGTCGAAGCAATGGGTGCAGAGTTTTCATGGCCAGTCAAAGGTTCGGATGTTTGCTGACGAATCAGTGCCACGCACAACCCGCAAAGCCGAGCACCTGGTCGCCGTCACGCAACGGGCTTGAAGTCGGCAACCAGCCTTCAGCCAGTCGCGCCTGTAACAACTCCTGCGCGTCCGGCTGATGATCCCACACGGCAACTGCCGTGATCGTGCCGTGTCAGGTCGCGCCATAAACCAGCGTCAGCCCGTCGCGCCAGGGCAGCAGCAGATCGCGCGTGTATTCGTCCTGCGTGATGACCGCCGCGACCGCGAGCGGCGGCGATTGCACGGCAGCCCACTGCATCAGTTCAAACAGCGTGCCGTGCGCGGGCAGTTCGCTTTCAAGCGCGACCAGCGTTTCAGCCGACAACCCGGCGCAATCAATGATTCGCATACGGCCAGTGTAGGCCTCGCCGCAGAGGGCGTCAAACTCCCTTTGTTTCGCTGCCGCCTTTGTGGTCAACTATCGCCGCTCATGCGAAGAGAATCATTACCGCTCAAATCATCACGTTCAGGATCGCGGCGCGCGCTTGTCATTGCCCTGCTGCTGCTTGTCATTGCCGCCGGTCTTTTCATCCGGTGGTTATCGCTGCCGCCGAAGCCTTTCACTTCAGTCGTCACGCTGGCCGGTATCGGGCCGAAGATCAAAGCCGATCAGTTGTCTGACCCGTTCGGCGTGGCCGTTGATCGTGCTGGCAACGTCTTTGTCAGCGATGGCAAAGCCGGACGAATTTATCGCCTCACCGGCAATGACGCAGCAGTCATCGCTGAACAGCTTGACATGCCTTCAGCCCTGGCGGTCGCGGCTGACGGCGCGCTGATTGTGGCGAACACCGGCGCACAAACAATTGTGCGCGTTGATCCGAACAGTCACGCGGTTACGATCATTGCCGGACAGGCCGGAGCAAGTGGCTATGCCGACGGTGCGGCAAACAGCGCGCACTTCAACGGGCCGGTTGGTGTGGCGGTTGGCGCAGACGGCGCAATCTTTGTCGCGGACACTTACAACGACCGCATTCGTGTGATTAAGGACGGACAGGTCAGCACGCTCGCCGGCGGTGAACAGGGCTTCAGCGATGGCCAGGGTGATGCCGCGCGTTTCGATACGCCGTGCGGCATCGCCGTTGCCGCTGATGGTTCGCTGCTGGTCGCTGACACGGGCAATCATCGCATTCGCCGCGTCACAATTGATGGCGCAGTCACGACCCTGGCCGGAACGGGCGAGGAGGCTGAACGCGACGGCGCGCCGCTGCTGGCGGCCTTTGCCGAACCGACCGCCGTTGCGGTCCGCGACGCGCATTCATTTTATGTGGCCGATGCCGCCGGTCATGCCGTGCGCCTTTGCACACTTGAAAGTCAGCCGGAAAAACCAGCGGCAGTGACGACGCTCGCCGGCGGCTGGCCGCTCGGTCTCAGTGATGGCGCGCTCAGCAACGCAAAACTCAATCGTCCGACCGGGCTGGCCGTCATGCCTGGCCGCCGCGATCACGCGCTCGTGTTTGCCGACAGCGGCAACGGGCTGGTGCGGGCGTTCGTCACTGACGGCTTGAAGATCGGACATCAGGAAAAACCTGACACCGCGCTGATTACTGCCGCAGAAATTCGCGCTGCCGTGCCGCCGCGCTGGCCTTACAACCCGCCCGCAGCGAGGCGCGAAATCGCAGGCACGTTTGGCGAAGTGCGCGGCGAACGCGCGCCCGAACACGAAGCGTGGTTTCACAACGGGCTGGATATTCCCGGCGCTTACGGCGAAACGGTGCGCGCCATTTTCAGCGAGCGCGTGTCGCGGCCCATCTCCGTCGAAGGCACAGGCGGCCCGCGCGAACGCATCCGGCTGCCGCTGCTCGGTTACATTCACCTGCGCGTCGGGCGCGATCAGAACGATCAGCCATTCGGCATTGACGGCATCACTTTCAGCCGCGATGAAAAAGGCAGTGTCGTCGCTGTGCGTGTGCGGCGCGGCACACGCCTCAATGCCGGAGACGCCGTTGGCACACTTAACCGCCTCAATCACGTTCACCTGATTGCCGGGCCAACCGCCGGCGAAGTCAACGCGCTCGCTGCGCTTGAACTGCCAGGCCTCACCGACACAGTGGCGCCCGTGATTGAAAGCATCGCGCTGCTGAATGAACAGTGGCAGCCGTTTGAAGCGAACTCCAAAACTTCCAATCTGCAATTGCATGGTCGCGTGCGCATCGTCGTGCGCGCTTACGATCAGGCCGACGGCAACGCGGGTTATCGTCGTCTGGGCCTTTACCGGCTCAGCTACACAGTGCTGAAGGCTGACGGTTCGCCCGCGCCGGGCTTTGACCGACCGCGTGAAAACATCGTCTTTGAAAAGCTGCCCGCTGATCCCGGAGCCGTGCCGCTCGCTTATGCCGAAGGCAGTCAGTCGGGTTACACAGGGCAGACGATCTTTGCTTACGTCGTCACGAACGCAGTGCGCGACGGCGTAGCGCGCGAGGATTTTCTTGACACCGCCAGCCTGCCGCCGGGTGATTACATCGTGCGGGTGATGGCCGGAGATTTTTTCGGCAACACCACGCGGCGCGAGGTGCGGGTAGTCATCGCAAAGTAATCAGACTTATAAACCCGCATCACCTCCGCAAAATCGCAGACAAGGACCTTTGACCTGATGAACACAAACGATTCCGTTGTCATTCGTCACGACTGGACGGTTGCCGAAATCGAAGCCGTTTACACCCTGCCGCTGCCGGAACTGATTTTTCGCGCCCAGGCAGCGCATCGCGCTTGTCACCAGCCTGATGAGATTCAGGGCTGCCAGTTGCTGAGCATCAAGACCGGCGGCTGCCCGGAAGATTGCGCCTACTGCCCGCAATCGGCGCATTACAGCACCGGGGTTGAAAAACACCGGCTGCTGTCAACAGCGGAAACGCTGGCCGCCGCGCGTGACGCCCGGCAGCGCGGCGCGACACGTTTCTGTCTGGGCGCGGCGTGGCGCAATGTGCCGCGTGGAGATGATTTCAACCGGGTGCTGGAGATGGTCAGGGGCGTGCGCGCGCTCGGACTGGAAGCCTGCTGCACGCTTGGCATGCTCGAAGCGGATCAGGCGCAGGCGCTGGCCGACGCGGGGCTGACGGCTTATAACCACAACCTCGACACTGCGCCCGAATTTTACGGCGAGATCATTTCGACGCGCACTTACCAGGAACGCCTCGACACGCTCAGGCACGTGCGGAACGCAGGCGTCACGGTCTGTTGCGGCGGGATCATCGGCCTGGGCGAAACGCGCGCTGACCGTTACGAACTGCTCAGGCAACTGGCGACACAGCGGCCTCACCCGGAAAGCGTGCCGGTCAATACGCTGGTGCGCGTCGCGGGCACACCGCTGGCCACAACGCCGCCGGTGGATGTTTTCGAACTGGTGCGCATGATTGCGACGGCGCGCCTGCTGATGCCGGCGGCGGTGGTCCGGCTGAGCGCCGGGCGGTTGTCAATGTCTGACGAAGCGCAGGCGCTCTGCTTTCTGGCCGGGGCGAATTCGATCTTTATGGGCGACAAGCTGCTGACGACGCCCAATCCTGACGCAACCCACGATCAGGCCCTGCTTGACCGGCTGGGGCTGCGGCTGCGCCCGTCGCCGGAAACTGCAACTGTCCGCTTATCAAATCAGGTGAGAAAACCATGCTGAGTCGTTTGCTGACGAATAACCAGGCCTGGGCCGCGCGGGTGCAGTCCGAAGAGCCGGATTTGTTCAGGAAGCTGTCACAATACCAGGCGCCGGAATATCTGTGGATCGGCTGCGCGGACAGTCGCGTGCCGTCCACGCAACTGGTTGACCTGCTGCCGGGCGACATGTTCGTTCACCGCAACGTCGCCAACCTGGTTGTGCATTCCGATCTGAATTGCCTGTCAGTGATGCAGTATGCGATTGACGTGCTGCAGGTCAGGCACATCATCGTCTGCGGTCATTACGGCTGCGGCGGCATCAACGCGGCGCTCAACAATCTGAAGTTCGGCCTGATTGACAACTGGCTGCGCCACGTCCGCGATGTGCTGGAAAAATACGAAGCCGAAATCAATGGCCTGCCCGCCGAGGCGCAGCGGCTCGACCGACTGTGCGAACTGAACGTCATCGAACAGACCATCAACGCCTGCCAGACCACGGTGGTGCAGGCGGCCTGGGAACGCGGTCAGGCGCTTGCTGTTCACGGCTGGATTTACGGCGTCGGAGACGGCCTGCTGCGCGAAATCGGCATCACGATCACCAGTCAGCAGGAACTTGATGAAGCGATGCGCAAGGCCAATGCCGCATCATCAAGGCGGCATCCGAACTGACAGCTTTACACGCCCGCTGGTCTTACATAAGCTGATTCATCAGTCTGGGCTGAAAGAGTTGCACGAAAGGAGAAAAGACCATGAGTAATACCAACCTCGAACCATCCATTCCGCCGTTTGCTGAAGCGGTAATCATTTCGGGGCCGCGCAAGGGCGAGTTCATCAATCTGACGGAGCGTGATGAGGAACAGACGCCGGAACTGGAAAGAGCGCTGGATAATCTGATTGCTGACGCCGACCGCCTGGTAGCGACGACAAAAGACACCAGCGCAAAAATGAATTCGCTGCTTCAATCGCTGTGTCGTGTGGAGGAAATCAAATGAGTGTGCTGGATCGCCTGATGGCTTTGGGGGAGCGTTTGCTGACCATTGACGCCGAGATGCGTCGGCAGGGTGAAAACGTTGATGAAATGAAACGGAAGATGGATCGTCTGATCGAACTGATGCAGGATACGCGGGAGAGGCTGGCGAGGCTTGAAGCGGCTCGTGAGGCTGACCGCGCGCAACTTGCGGCGGAGACTGCCAGATTCAAGGCCGAATATGAACGCGCAGAATTGAAATTCAAAGCCCTGCTTTCGGACTCTTCGTCTGAAGAAGAGTGAAACGCCTCCGCCTGCCTTCAGCATGGAAAGCGGCCATCAGACAACTCAGCCCGCCACTGAAGCTCACCAGACCCTCACCGGCTCGGTCGAACGCATTACCTTTCACAACGAACAGAACGGCTGGACAGTGTTGCGCCTGAATGTGGTCGGGCACGGCGAACCGGTCACGGTCACAGGTAATTTTTCGGCTATCTCGCCGGGCGAAAGCGTGCGGCTGACCGGCCTCTGGACGACGCATCCGCAATACGGCGATCAGTTCAAAGCCACCGATTATCAGGTCGTGCGTCCGGCGACGATTGCGGGCATTCAGAAATATCTCGGCTCCGGGCTGATCAAAGGCGTCGGCCCGGTGACGGCCAAACGCATCGTCGAGCATTTCAGGGAAGAGACGCTCGAGATCATCGAACACGACATTGCGCGCCTCATCGAAGTCAAAGGCGTTTCGCGCAAACGCATCGAGCTGATTCAGCAGACCTGGGCCGAACAGCGCGCGATCAAGGACGTCATGATCTTTCTGCAATCGCACGGCGTCTCGACGCATTTTGCGGTGAAGATTTTCAAGCAGTACGGCAATGATTCGATTCTGATTGTCGAACGAACTCCGTATCGCCTGGCCGCTGATGTGTACGGCATCGGCTTTCGCACCGCCGATCAGATCGCGCGCAACCTGGGCATTGCCGCCGACGCCGAAGAACGTTTGCGCGCCGGATTGCAGCACGTCCTCGGCGCAGCGACCGAGCAGGGGCATTGTTATTTACCCAAAGCCGAACTGATCAAACGCGCCGCTGAAGCCCTGAGCGTCGAAGATCACACGCGCCTCGCCGCTTCGGTTGAGGCGCTGCTCAACGAAGGTCTGCTGAAGCTGGAACAGCATCCTGACGATCCGCTCGCGGATGATGCCATCTACCTGCCGCCGCTGTGGCAGGCCGAACGCAACGTCGCGCGGCGGATGCGCACCCTGCTTGAGAAACCTGTGCGCGTTGACGCGAAGCGCGTGAATGCGTGGCTTGATCGCTTCACCGCCGCCAGAGACATTGCGCTCTCTGAAGAGCAGCGCGCCGCCGTGATGCTGGCCGCCGCAAGTCGCGTGATGATTCTGACCGGCGGCCCCGGCACCGGCAAAACCACGACAACGCGCGTCATCGTGGCGCTCTTTCACGCCATGAACAAACGCGTGCTGCTCGCTTCGCCAACCGGACGCGCGGCGCAGCGTTTGTCTGAAGTCGCGGGCGAAGAGGCCTGCACCATTCATCGTCTGCTTGAATTCGATCCGTCAAAAATGGGTTTCAGGCGCGACGAAACAAACCCGCTCGAAGCCGATGTCATCATCGTTGACGAAGCTTCGATGATTGACGTGCTGCTCGCCAACAGCCTGAGCAAGGCCGTCGCCGCGCATTCGCAACTGATTCTGGTTGGCGATGTGGATCAGTTGCCATCGGTCGGGCCGGGCACAGCGCTGCGCGATCTGATTGATTCGCGCGTTGTGCCAACCGCCAGGCTGACGCAGGTTTTCAGGCAGGCCGCCGAAAGCCTGATTATTCAGAACGCGCACCGCATCAATCGCGGCGAATTCCCCGTGCTTATCAAACCCGGCGCGCAAGCCTCCGACTGTTATTTCATCGCCGCCGAAGAACCGCACGAAGTCGCTGAACTGATTATCAAATCGGTCGCGCAAAGCCTGCCGAAGCGGTTCGGCTACGACGCAATCAATGATATTCAGGTGCTTGCGCCGATGAATCGCGGGCAGGTTGGAGCGAACAATCTGAACGCGCTGCTGCAACAGAATCTCAACCCGCCGGGCGAGCGCAAACCCGAATCCGTGCGCGGCAATCGCATCCTGCGCGTTGGCGACAAGGTTATTCAGCGCGTCAACAATTACAAACTCGAAGTCTTCAACGGCGACATGGGCCGCATCGAATGGATTGATCTCGAAGATCAGATGATCGCCGTGCGCTTTGCTGATCGCATCGTCAATTACGATTACGCCGATATGCTCGAACTCGGACACGGATTTGTAATTTCAATTCACAGGTCGCAGGGCAGCGAATATCCTGCAGTCGTAATTCCGGTTCACATGCAGCATTTCATGATGCTCAGCCGCAATCTGCTTTACACCGCGCTGACCAGAGCAAAAAAGACCGTCGTGCTGATCGGCATGACCAAAGCGATTGGCGCAGCGATGAACAACCTCGAAGCCGTGCATCGGTTCACCGGCCTGGTGCGCGAATTGAAACCATAACGTGCGAAGATGATGTTCGGAGTTCCAGCTTTAGCTCAATGGCATTAAGTTAAGCAGAAGAGAGAT
>CAYWDW010000130.1:5475-10060 GCA_964457105.1 uncultured Heliobacteriaceae bacterium | reverse complement strand
CGGGCGGGCTTGGCGCCAATAACCGGACGATGGTCCGGCAGCAGGTTTACGACATTGCCACGAATCAGTGGGACGAGGCGGCGCAGTTGCCTGCGGCAGTGCTTAACTATGCGCTTGCGGCTGACGAAGCGCGCGGCGTTTATTATCTGACCGGCGGCACTGAAGCAGGCGCGCTCTCAAATGTCACGAGCAAAGTCAGAGTCTTTAATGCGCTCAGCAATCAGTGGTCTGAACTGCCGCCGATGAATGCCGCGCGGCAGGGCCACGAATCGGCGCTGATTGACGGCAGGCTCTATGTGATCGGCGGTTCAGGCGTCACAGGCTTGCTCGCGGGCGGCGAGGTTTATGATTTCAGCACAGGAAAGTGGTCGCCGCTTGAGTCGCTCAATCATCCCCGGCAGTTTGCGACGAGTTGTGTTGGCAGCGATCCGGCGGGCCATCCGCTCTGGCTGGTCTTTGGCGGCTGGGACGGCAGCGATGCGCTCGCGGGCCTTGAGGCTTACGACGTGCGACGGCAGCAATGGATTGCGCTGGATGATTCATTCAACCTGCCGACGCCGCGCGCGTGGCTCGGAGGCGCGGCGCTGCACGGATATTTTTATGCGACTGGCGGGTTCACCGTGTCGCCGACGAGTGTTGGCGGGCGTTTATTTGTTTCCGAGCGCAGCCACGAACGCCTCAGCATTGACGGCATCGCGCCGACCGGCCTTGATCGCGCGCCGGTGCTGGCCGTGCCGGATGAACAACTGGCCGTCGCTGAAAATGAACTGACCTTTGCCGTGCTGGCCAGTGACCTGGGTTCGACGGTGCCGGTCACGATTACCGCCACTGATTTACCTGCCGGAGCCAGCTTCACCGTCGTCAGTCAGACGAGCAACAGCGCGCGCGGCACGTTTCGCTGGACGCCGACTCTGGCCGATGCGGGCCGCAGCCTGACGATTTCACTGACCGCGAGCGATGGTCAGTTGAGCAGCACAAAACTGCTCAAAGTGCGCGTCGTCGAAGGCAGTAAAGCCGCCACTGTGAATGCCGCAGATTATCGCGCCGGGACGGTGGCGGCTGATTCGATTGCGGCAATCTTTGGCGTCAGCCTGGCTGTCCGCGCGCAGTTTGCCACGACGCTGCCGCTGCCCAGGGAACTGGCCGGGACCGTCGTCAAAATCAACGGCCTGGCCGCACAGCTTTTATTCGTGTCGCCAACGCAGATCAATTTCATCGTGCCGCCCGAAATCGGGCCGGGCCGGGCGAGCATTGTCGTTTGCAATCCGGCAGGCAGTTACGCCGTCGGTTCAGTGCAGATTGCCGAAGCGTCGCCGGCTTTGTTCACGGCCAATGCTGCCGGAACCGGCGATGCCGCTGCCGTCGCCACACCGGACGGCGTGACGTGGCAGGCAGCGCCCTTTGATGTCACGATCAATAACAGGCCGAATAACCTGGTGCTTTACGGCACGGGGTTGCGGCGCGCGGGGGCGGGGCTGCAAAGCGTGGCTGACCTTGTAACCGTCAGCATTGATGGCGAGGCCGCGCGCGTGCTGTATGCCGGAGCGCAGGGCACTTACAGCGGTCTCGATCAGATCAACGTGGAATTGCCGCCGGGCCTTGCCGGCAAGGGCGAACGCCGGGTCAGTGTCGTGCTGTCAGTCAACGGCGTCGCGGCCAACCAGGTCACGGTGCTGGTCAGATAGTCGCGTGCGGCGTGCGGCGAACACTGATCCTGCTGGCGAACTCCAGCAGTCACCGCAGCTCGATCAATTCTCCATTCTCCATTTTCCATTCTCCATTCCGGGGCAGGTCTGAATATCTTTATCCCCGGCTCAAGAATGGAGAATGGAGAATGGAAAATGGAGAGTGGCGAGTTTGCCCGCCGCATCAGCACTCGCCGCACGCCACACCAGGCTGTACATTTCTTTGAAAATCGCTGTAAGATGCGGGCCATCGCACAGGCGGCGCTGCTGATGAAATTGTCCAGCCGCAGGGCCGCAGCCAGTAGCATCAAATCAATGAGGTGAAACCCCATGGCCAGTGAGCATAATCCTTACGAAGAAGTCGGCAGCCTGATGGCATCGCTGCTGGCGTCATCCCAGTGTCCGTCATCAGTCAGGGAAGCCATCGTCGCGCACCTGAACGGCATTTATCAGCAATCCGATCTGACCAGGCCTGAGATGGTCAGACTGCTTTATCACCTGCTTGCGCCCGCCGCCGCAACCGCCGACAACAATGGCCAGCCGGGTGAAGTGCTGGCCGGAGTGGCTGAAACCGGCAGCGCCCCTGAACTGAATGGCACGGCTCCGGCATCCTCCGGCGAAGGCGAAATCCTCGAAGCCGTCAGTTAGATCAATGTGCAATGGCGTGGACAGTCGGTGAGCGTCAGCGCGCGCTGGCGCTCGCAGTCGGGCCACGCTGGCCCGGCCCGACGCCAGGCCGGACGGATCGTTAATTGATTTTGCCTGCCCTTGTCCGTATCATACGGCTTCCCTGAACCGCGTCCCGTTCGGCACTGTCAGTCAGCATCGGTGGCTGCGGTGCGGCTGAATCAACGAAGCAGGTGAAGCAATTGTGATGACACGAGATTGGACAACACGACAGACTGAATCCCCGCACGCGACCAGTTCATTCGGCTCTTTCCTGTCATCAGGCCATTCGTGGCGCTGCCCCGTCGCATGGTCGTAATCATCCGACCGCTTCCAGCCCTGTCCTGGACCCATCATTCACAAAGGCATTATGAAAATTCTGATTAGTGACAACCTGTCAAATGTCGGCGTTGACGTTCTCAATCGCTATGAGAAATTCACCGTTGACAAAAAAGTCGGCCTCAACCCCGACGACCTGAAAAAAATCATCGGCGAATACGACGCGCTGATCGTGCGCAGCGAAACCAAAGTCACGGCGGACATCATTGCGGCGGGTGAACGGTTGCGCGTCATCGGGCGCGCCGGCACCGGCGTTGACAACATTGATGTGCCAGCCGCCACACAGCGCGGCATCGTCGTGATGAATGCCGCCGGGGGCAACAGCGTGACGACGGCTGAGCATACGATGGCGCTGCTGATGGCGATGGCGCGCCGGATTCCGCAGGCCGCCGCGAAACTGAAGGCGGGCAAATGGGACAAGAAAAGTTTTATGGGCACCGAGCTGAATACCAAAACGCTCGGCGTCATCGGCCTCGGCAATATTGGCCGCATCGTGGCTTCGCGCGGGCAGGGGCTGGGCATGAAGGTCATCGCCTTCGACCCGTTCCTGACCAAAGATGCGGCGCAGCGCAGCGGCGTCGAAATGGTCACGCTCGATGAACTGTTCAGCCGTTCTGATTTCATCACCGTGCATACGCCGCTGACCGATGAAACGCGCGGCATCATCGGTGAAGCGGCTTTTGCGAAAATGAAGGCTGGCGTGCGCGTCATCAATTGCGCGCGCGGCGGCCTGGTGGATGAACAGGCGCTCGTCAGGGCGATCAAATCAGGCAAGGTGGCCGGAGCCGCTTTGGACGTATTCGTTGAGGAACCGCCCCCGGCTGATCACCCGCTGCTCGGACTCGATGAAATCGTCGTCACTCCGCACCTCGGCGCTTCGACGACCGAAGCGCAGGAATCTGTCGCCGTGACGATTGCTGAACAGGTGGCCGCCTACCTGCTCAACGGGGCGATTGGCGGCGCGGTCAACATTCCGGCGGTGAGCGGCGAGGTCCTCGAAACGCTGCGCCCCTACCTGATTCTCGGTGAAAAACTCGGCAGCTTTCAGACGCAGTTTTTCGGTCACGCCTTCAACGAAGTGCGCATCAGTTACAGCGGCGATGTCGCCGCGCTCGATACGCGCTCGATCACGCGGGCGATTCTGACCGGGCTGCTCAAACCCGTCAGCGCGCGCGTCAATCAGGTCAACGCCACGCTGATCGCCGAAGAGCGCGGCCTCAGAGTCAGCGAAACCATTGCCAGCGCGCCGCACGATTTCACCAGCCTGATTGAACTGACCGTGCGCGATGAAGAAAGCGAAAGCCGGATTGCCGGGACGCTCTTCACTAAAAACGATATGCGCCTGGTGATGATCAATTCGCATCGCCTCGAAGTCGTGCCGCAGGGCAATATGCTCGTCGTCGTCAATGACGACCTGCCGGGCGTGGTGGGGTGTACCGGAACTTTTCTGGGCGAGCACCACATCAACATCGCGCAGATGTACCTGAGCCGCACATCGCCGGGCGGCGTCGCCGTTTCGGTTTATCAGGTTGACCAGACGCTCGATGCCGCCACCCTGGCCGCACTCGGCAAAGTGCCGCACGTGCTGTCGGTCAAACAGATCACGCTGTAGAAAGTCAGTTGTCCGTTGTCAGTTGTGCGGTGTCAGTGGTGAGTGGTCAGTGGTGGCACTGTCCACGCACTCACGGTTTTCGATTTTCGAGACTTCGGATCAGTGCCCGAAGCATCTTGCTCACGCGAATTGCCGTATCCCTTGGCTGGACGACGCGATCCGAAGAGACCAATTCAAGTCGCCCTGCTAGCAGCAATTGTGTCTCCAATTCTCGCGCAGACCCGAGCGCGATCCGAAGGAAGTGAATGAAGGAGGCTGTTCCATCTCGTCCGTACCCCTCGGC
>CAYWDW010000130.1:0-5465 GCA_964457105.1 uncultured Heliobacteriaceae bacterium | reverse complement strand
GTCAGTGGTCAGTGGTCAGTTGAATCACCTCTGGCCACGAACAACTGACCACTGACAACGGACAACTGACAACGGACAACTGACAACGGACCAATGTTAGCGAAGCGCATCATTCCCTGTCTCGACGTTGATCGCGGGCGCGTGGTCAAGGGGATGAGCTTTGTCAATCTGGTTGATGCCGGTGATCCGGTCGAGCAGGCGGCGCGCTATGACCGCGAAGGCGCGGATGAACTGGTCTTTCTGGACATCACGGCTTCATCTGACCGGCGCGAAATCGTGGCTGAGATGGTGCGGCGGGTAGCTGATTGCGTGTTCATTCCCTTCACGGTGGGCGGCGGGATTCGCACGGCTGAAGACATTCGGGCGATGCTGCTGGCCGGGGCTGACAAGATTTCAGTCAATACGGCAGCGGTCGAAAATCCGTCGCTGATTGGCGCGGGTGCCGAAACTTTCGGCTCGCAGTGCATCGTCGTGGCGATAGATGCCAAACGGCGCAGCAACGGAAATGACACAACTTCGTGGGAAGTTTATCTGCACGGCGGGCGCACCCCGACCGGCCTTGACGCCATCGAATGGGCGCAGCAGGCCGAACGCCTGGGCGCCGGTGAAATTCTGCTGACGAGTATGGATCGGGACGGTCAGCGCACGGGTTATGATCTGGCGCTGACGCGCGCGGTGGCTGAAGCCGTGAACATTCCGGTCATTGCTTCGGGCGGCGTCGGCACGCTCGAACACCTGGCCGAAGCGTTCACGACCGGCAAGGCGAGCGCGGCGCTGGCTGCGTCAATTTTTCATTTTGGTGAATACACCATCGGCGAGGCCCGGCAATACCTGCGCGAACGCGGCATTGTCATGCGCTGAAGACCGATGAGCTGACATTGCAAACCGAACGCC
Organism: uncultured Heliobacteriaceae bacterium; assembly: GCA_964457105.1. GTDB lineage: Bacteria > Acidobacteriota > Blastocatellia > RBC074 > RBC074 > DASRDU01. The sequence continues at coordinate 4,571 of CAYWDW010000130.1, read as the reverse complement.
GCACTGCCCCGTTGGCGTTTTTCTCACAACGACTGTCGTCACCAGGGGGCTTTTGTATGAATTTGAAATCGGGTCTTTTCACCGTCCTGACCGGACTGCTGCTGGCTGTGTTCTTTGTCAATCTCGCGTCGGCCCGGAGCCAGAAGCCGAAAGCTGCGACTTCAGCGCCGCAGAAAGCCGCGCCCAAACGACCGGCGGTCAGAACTGAAGAAGTCAAAATCAACGGCGCGAAACTTCAGCTTGCGGGCACCCTGCTGCTGCCGGAGGCCGAAGCCGGAAAGCGCGCTCCGGCAGTGATTATTTTCGGTGATGCGTCACCGGCTGACCGCGACGGCATTCCGGTCGGCAGCAGCGAACATTACCTGTACCGCGACCTGGCGGTGCTGCTCGCGGGCAAGGGTTTGGCCGTGCTGCGTTTCGATCCGCGCTGCACCGGAGCCAGCGAATGCAGGCCGCACAGCAGCTTTGACGATTTCATCCTCGATGGCGAAGCCGTCGTGAAATACATGCGTCAGCGGCCTGACATTGACCCGCAGCGGCTGGCGATCTTCGGGCATGGTGAAGGCGGGTTGCAGGCTATTGTCGCCGCTTCGCACGATGAAGGCGGCAAGGATCAACTGGCCGGCGTAGTGCTGGCGGCAACGGCGGGGCGCTTTGGTCATCGCGTGATCCGCGATCAGGTGCGCGTGATTCTGGCCGATCAGGGCCGGTCGAAAGAAGAAATCGCCGCTTACGTCGCCCGCATGGATCAGCTTTTTGTCCGGCTCAATCAGGGCGAAAGCGATTTCAAGGACGTCGCGCTTGATCCGAAAAATGAAGCTGATGCGAAACTGATCCGGCTGACTCAGAATCCGCCGTTTGCCTTCGGACTGCTGACGAACGATCCGCTGCAGACGGTCAAGACGATCAAGGCGCCAGTGCTGATTTTGCAGGGCGACAAGGATGTGCTGATGCCGGTCAGCGATGCCGAATATCTGGATGAAGCATTGCAGCGTGAAAGCCATCCTGACTTTACGATGAACATCATCAAAGACGCTGATTACGTCTTCAAGGTCAACAAGGGCGAGAAGTCTCTGAAGTCATACCGCGACACCACCCGCCCGCTCGATCAGCAGTTCGTCAGCCTGCTGACTGAATGGTTGCAGAAGCGGCTGCGGACGACCGGCGAATAATCGCGGTCCGGTTGAATGTGCTTTATGTCTGAGCTGTCAATTCAGAAACTGAAATTCAATGAACAGGGGCTGATTCCGGCCATCATTCAGGATGCCGCGACCGGCGAGGTGCTGATGCTCGCCTGGATGAATGAAGAGAGTCTGCGGCTGACGGTTGATTCAGGCGACACCTGGTTCTGGAGCCGTTCGCGGCAGGAACTCTGGCACAAGGGCGCGACTTCAGGAAACACGCAGCAGGTCGTTGAAATCGCGCTCGACTGCGACAGCGACACGCTGATTGTCAAAGTCAATCCGCAGGGGCCGGCCTGTCACACCGGCGCGCGCACCTGTTTTTACAGCGGCCTGAATCGTGAAGCGCCGCCCGAAGCTGCGCGCGGCACGGGCGACCTGAGCCGGCCTGTCGCCGGCAATCTGATTTCGCTGCCGACCGCGCCGCAGATTGAAAAGCCCGACACACAGCTTGCAGTCGTTGATCTGGCGGCCATGGAACTCGGCATTCTGTTGCAGGATTTGTACCGCCTGATTCAGGAACGCCGCGAAACGCGCCCCGAAAATTCCTACACCAGTTATCTCTTCAATCAGGGGCTGGACAAGATTCTGAAAAAGATCGGCGAGGAAGCCACCGAAACAGTGATTGCCGCCAAGAACGAAGGCACGAAGGAACTGACCGCTGAAATCACCGATCTGATTTTTCACCTGCTCGTGCTGATGGTCGAACGCGGCGTCAGCCTGCGCGACATCATCGCCGAACTGGGCAAACGCGCAGGCAAACCTGCCAATCCGAAATACAGCAGAAGCAGTTGACGGCGGCGGACGGTTGTTTTTCTCCCGGCTGAATTTCCGGTTAATCCGATGGCGATTGAACGACTCGATCATGTGGCGCTGCGCACGGCTGACGCGCGGCGGGCGGCGCAGTTTTATTGCGCCTGGGCCGGGATGCGCGTCGTTCACGAACGACTGGATCCGGGTTCGACTCATCGCGTGTCGTGGGTGCGGCTGGCGCACGATGACAGCGGCCTGATTATTGTGCTGGTCGAAGGCGAGCCGGAGGCCGCCCGCGGGCGCCTGGATCATTTCGGCTTTCACGTCACCGACCGCGCCGCTGTTGACGCCATCGCCGACCGCGCCCGGGTGGCCGGGATTCTGATTGACGAACCGCAGGATGCCGGGCCGGTCGTCGGTTATTACTGCCTGATCAGCGACCCGGACGGCAACCTGCTGGAATTTTCCTGCGAGCAACTGAAAGCATAAGCGTCCTGACGGACAGGCAAATCAATGTCCCACATTACCCCGCTGACTTTTGACGAATTTGCTGACCTGGCACAGCGCGGCACCGTTATTCCGATTTTCAAAACGGTCATGGCCGATCTGCTGACGCCGGTGTCGGCCTTTATGAAAATCGAACGGCGCTCGCCGCACGCCTTTCTGCTGGAATCAATCGAAGGCGGCGAGAAGATTGCCCGCTATTCGTTTCTCGGCTGCGCGCCGCACCGCATCGTCAGCGCGCGCGGCACTGAAGTCATCATCGAAGAACCCGGCGGCAAAGTTGAAAAAAGCCCGGAGCCGATGCTCGATGTGCTGCGCCGTTTGATGCATGCGCATCAGCCGGTCAGGTTGCCGGGACTGCCGCCGTTTGTGGGCGGCGCGGTTGGTTATTTCGGTTATGACGCGGTGCAATGGTTCGAGCGCGTGCCGCATCGCGCGCCCGATGATCTGCATCTGAATCCGGCGCGGGTCATGTTTTTTTCGAGCCTGCTGGCTTTCGATCACGTCAGACATCAGATTCAGATCATCGCCAACGTCTTTCTTGACGGGCCTGACGATCCGCAGATGCAGCAGAAATACGATTCGGCCTGCGCTGAAATTGCGCGGCTGGAAGGCATGCTGGCCGCGCCGCTGCCGATGCTGCCACCGGCGAACCGCACTGAACCGGCGCTGCTGAAATCGAATATGAGCCGCGATGAATTTGAAGCCGCCGTCAACGTCATCAAGGAATACATTCGCGCCGGCGACGCTTTTCAGGTCGTCTATTCGCAGCGGTTTGAAATCAACATTGCCACGCATCCGTTTCAGATTTACCGCGCGCTGCGCGTCGTCAATCCGTCGCCGTATATGTTTTATCTCAAGCTCGGCCCGGACGAGACGCTGCTCGGCGCTTCGCCGGAAATGCTGGTGCGCTGCACCGGGCGCAGGCTGGAATACCGCCCGATTGCCGGCACCTATCCGCGCGGCGCGACCGAAACCGAAGACCTGATTCTCGCCGAAGAACTGCGCGCCGATGAAAAGGAACAGGCCGAGCATGTGATGCTGGTTGATCTGGGCCGCAACGATCTGGGCCGCGTGTCTGAATACGGTTCGGTTGAAGTCGCGGAACTGATGATTGTCGAACGTTACTCGCACGTCATGCACCTGGTGTCGGTGCTGCGCGGCAGGTTGCGCGAAGGGCTGGACTGCTTTGACGCGCTGGCCGCGACCTTTCCGGCTGGCACGTTGTCGGGCGCGCCAAAGGTGCGGGCAATGGAAATCATTGACGAACTCGAACCGACGCGGCGCGGCGCTTATGTGGGCGCGGTGATGTATTTCGATTATTCGGGCAATCTCGATTCGTGCATTGCGCTGCGCACCATGTTTGTGCGCGGGCAGCAGGCCTATGTCCAGGCCGGCGCAGGCATCGTGGCCGATTCAGTGCCTGAAAAAGAGTTCGTCGAAACCATCAACAAAGCGCGGGCCTTGCTCAAGGCGGTCGAAATCGCCGAGAAGGAGCTGTGATGAGATTGCAGATGGCAGATGGCAGATGGCAGATTGCCCGGCGCAGTTTTTGTGCGGGCCTGGCGCTGCTGTTTTTTTGCGCAGCTTCGGTTTCGTTTGCGCAACCCGCGCGCAAAAAGAATGCGCCGCCACCGCCGGAAAAGCTGCCGCCCGTGACGGCTGACGAAGCCGCCCGACTGGAAGCCGTCATCACGACTGACCTCGGCGTGATCCGGTTTGAATTTTTCTTTGAGAAAGCGCCGAAGCACGTGCAGCAGTTTGTCAGACTGGCGCGCAGCGGTTTTTATGATGGCTCGGCTTTTCATCGCGTCATTGCGCGCGGTCTGGTGCAGGGCGGCGACCCGCTGCTCAAGGATGCTGGTACGCCGCGCGCGCGCTGGGGCACGGGCGGGCTGAATCAGATCGCCGATGAATTCAGCGACGTGAAGCACGTCAAAGGCGTCGTCTCAACGGTGCGCATTCCGGGCAAAGCCAACAGCGGCGGCACGCAGTTTTTCATCTGCTATTCAGCGCAGCCGCAGCTTGACGGTCAGTTCTCGGCCTTCGGTCAGGTCACTGAAGGTATGGAGGTCGTGCAGCAGATTTCACTCGCGCCGGCTGATGACAAGCAACTGGCCATCAATCCGGTCA
>CAYWDW010000129.1:0-10076 GCA_964457105.1 uncultured Heliobacteriaceae bacterium | reverse complement strand
CGAAAATCTGAATAATGTTCGGATGGCGCAAGGCCGCCGCGGCGCGCGCTTCGCGGCGAAAGCGTTCAATCATCCGGCTGTCGCTGGCAAAGGCAGGCAGCAGCACCTTGATGGCGACAGGGCGATCAAGGCCAAGCTGCGTGGCCTGCCAGACTGCGCCCATGCCGCCGTGACTGATCGGGCGTTCAATCCGGTAACGTTCGGCCAGCACCATGCCGACCTGCAGATTCCAGGCTCCTTCGCGGGCGGGCTGATCTGAAATGTTGTTCAATTGTTCGGACATGACCGGCGCATCTTCTGCTTCACAGGATCATTACGTTGCCAGTTGGATGATGGATTGCAGTCCGCGAGGATTATGCTGGCTGTCTGCGGATCAGCACAAGGTTGCCGGGTGCGGTGCCGGGTGCTGAGACAGTCCGCTTCATTGAACAGGCGTCCCGGCACGGCCAGCCTGGCGCGCGCTCACGCTCGCCTGCTGTCACGGGCGCGCGATGGCGCACTGACCTGGCTGCAGGCCGCAGTCGCTTCAAGATGCGCCTGCAGAAAGCGTCCGGTGTGCGACTGCTGATGTTGCATGATCTGTTCGGGCGTTCCGGTGGCCACGACTTCGCCGCCGCCTGCGCCGCCTTCGGGGCCGAGGTCAATAATCCAGTCGGCGGTCTTGATGACATCAAGGTTGTGTTCGATGACGACGAGCGAACTGCCGGCTTCGATCAGTCTTCTGAACGAAGCGAGCAGCTTGTTGATGTCATCGAAGTGCAGCCCCGTCGTCGGTTCGTCAAAGATATACAGCGCGTGATCGCCGGATTTTTTTGAGAGATACGACGCGAGTTTGACGCGCTGCGCTTCGCCGCCTGAAAGCGTCGTTGCCGACTGACCCAGGCGCAGGTAGCCGAGGCCGACATCGTCGAGCACTTTCAACCGGCTGGCAATGCGCGGCAGCGGCGCGAAGAAGGCCATCGCCTCGCGCACCGTCAGGTTAAGCACTTCGTGAATGTTTTTGCCCTTGTACCGAATCTCCAGCACCGATGATTTGAAGCGCGTGCCCTTGCATTCCTCGCAGACCAGTTCGACATCGGCCAGAAACTGCATTTCAACCGTCACCGTCCCATCGCCCTGACAGGTTTCGCAGCGCCCGCCTGGCACGTTGAAGGAAAAGTGCGAGGCGTGATAACCGCGCGCCTGAGCTTCGCGCGTGTCAGCAAAGGCTTCGCGGATCAGGTCATAAACCTTGATGTAAGTCACCGGGTTCGAGCGCGGCGTGCGGCCAATCGGCGACTGATCCACCAGAATAATGTCATCCAGATGCCTGCCGCCTTCGAGCGCGGCGAAGCTGCCGACGCTGCCGCGCCAGTCGCCGCGCTGCTGTTTGAGTCCGGCATACAGGCAATCGTGGACGAGCGTTGATTTGCCGGAACCGGAAACGCCCGTGATGCAGACGAGCAGGCCCAGCGGAATTGTCACGTCAATGTTTTTCAGGTTGTGCGCGCCTGCGCCGCGAATGACGAGCTGATCCTTTTTGACCGGGCGATGTTCCGGCGGCGTTTTGATCTGCATTTCGCCGCGCAGATATTTGCCCGTGAGCGATTGCTGGCTCTCGATCAAACCTGCCAGCGCGCCTTCGTAAACCACCTGGCCGCCCAGTTCGCCCGCGCCGGGGCCGATGTCTAAAAGGTGATCGGAGGCGCGCATCATTTCGGCTTCGTGTTCGACGACGAGCACCGTGTTGCCGATGTCGCGCAGGTTTTTCAAAAGCGCAATCAGCCGCGCGCTGTCACGCGGATGCAACCCGATGCTCGGTTCATCCAGCACGTAAAGCGCGCCGACCAGTGATGAGCCAAGATGCGTGGCCAGTTGAATGCGCTGCGCTTCGCCGCCCGACAACGTCGCCGCCAGCCGATTCAGCGTCAGGTAATCCAGCCCGACTTCAAGCAGGAACTTCAGGCGCGCTCTGACTTCTTTAAGTAAGCGGTCAGCAATCGCGTTCTGTTCATCGGTCAGATCGAGCGCATTGAAAAACTCTGCGGCTTCGCTGATTGACAGGGCGCAGACTTCGGGCAGCGTGCTGCCGCCGACGCGCACGTCGCGGGCTTCGGCGCGCAATCGCCCGCCGCTGCATTCGGGGCAGGTCGTGTAGCCGCGATACTTCGCCAGCAGGACGCGGACGTGCAGCTTGTATTTTTTGGTTTCGAGCCAGTCGAACAAGCCCTTTGCGCCGGGAAATTCACCCTTGCCATCCAGCAAGGCCTGCTGCTGCGCTTTGCTCAGGCGCGCAAACGGCACATCCATCGGAATGCCTTCGCGCCGGGCGAATTTCTTCAGCTCGGTGCGCCACCAGTCAAACTGCGGTTTCGTGAACGGTTCAATCGCGCCTTCTTCAAGCGTCAGTTCACGGTTCGGCACGACCAGATTCAAATCCAGCCCGATGGTGTTGCCGAAGCCCTGGCAGGTCGGGCATGCGCCGAAAGGATTATTGAAACTGAACAGGCGCGGTTCGGGCAGGATGTAAGCCAGTCCGCAGTTTTTGCATTCAAACTGTTCTGAAAACGAAAGCCGCCGCGCGTCATCACCGACGGTCTGAATCACGGCCTGTCCCCCGCCTTCGGTGAAACAGGTTTCCAGCGAATCAACCAGGCGGCTGCGCGCATCGGGCCGCACGGCGAGGCGGTCCACGAGGACAAAGATGTCAGCGAAGCTTGCGCCGGTGAAGCTGTCGGGCGTCTGCAGTTCGATGATTTCCTGACGCGCCGCGTCATAAAGCCGCGTGAAGCCGCGCTGCATCAGGCTCATCAGATGCGCCTTGAGCAGGACCGAGTGACTGGCCGCAGCGGTCTTGGCTGAGCGTGATTTTTTCGCCGGTTTGCCGTTACCGGTTGCGGGACTGACCGCGAGCGTGCTGCCCGCTGAGGCGGGAAAGAGGACGTAAAAGCGCGTGCCTTCAGGTTGCTGCATCACCGCATCCGCGACCGATTGCGGCGTATCCCGGCGGACGATGCTGCCGCAGTTGCGACAGATCGTGACGCCGATGCGCGCATAGATCAGGCGCAGGTAATCATAAATTTCGGTTTGCGTGGCGACGGTCGAACGCGGGTTGCGCGTGGAGTTTTTCTGATTGATCGCAATCGCCGGACAGATGCCCGACACTTCGTCAACATCCGGCTTGTCCATCCGTTCCAGAAACTGCCGCGCATAAGCCGAGAGCGATTCGACGTAGCGGCGCTGCCCCTCGGCATACAGCGTATCGAAGGCGAGCGAGGATTTGCCCGAACCGCTGACGCCGGTGACTACGGTCAGGGCATTGAGCGGAATTTCAAAGCTGATATTTCTGAGATTATTGACGCGCGCGCCGCGCACAACAATGGCTTCACGATCAGACATCATCACTCCGGTAGTAGTCACTGCACAGTCGGCAGTTGTTGAAAAAAGGCGGCTCAAATCAAACGAGAATTCTAAACCAGGGCAGGACGGAATGAAACCAGCCGGTCGGAGAGTGTGCGCGTCAAAGTTTTGCGCGTACCCAGGGCACGCGCAAAAACCTGACGGACACCCGACGGAGAACTTCGTGACAGAAAGGCCTGGCTTATGTTGAGGAGAGATTGAAAATCTGTCGTTGAATAGAATGCGGATTGAACTGAGGCGACGGATTGAAGCAGATCAGAGTTGTTCCGATGTTCGTTCCAGGAAAGCAAAGCGGCGAGAACTCGCCGCACTCCACACGCTGTCGCGCGATCAGGAGATTTTGGATCTGCTGAGACTGAGCAGCGTTTCGCGCAGCCGATACCGCGCGCTGAGCGGCAGCAGGCGGCGATAAAGCTGCTTGAGCCAGGCGCATCTGGCCTGCCATGCAAGGCCGCGCTGAAAGTCGCTGAAGGCCTGCTGAAGTTCAGCATTATCGTTCCCGGTTTGGGCCAGGAAGCGTTCCAGCCAGCGCAGGTATGAGTCATTAGCCATCAGATCGCGGCCTTCGCGCATCGCTACTGCGCACATTGAATCGGGATGCTGGCGATACCTGACCAGACACTGGTTAGTGACAAAGATTGCGGCCCGCAGTCCGAGCCTGGCCCAGAAGACCTGATCTTCGCCCTGACCTGTGAAGTCTGCTTCAAATGCGTCGGCCTGTTCGCTGATCGAGCGGCGCCACATAAAACTGCCCATCCCTGGTTTGCGGCCCCAGGCGCGCAGCGTTTGAATCAGCATTTGCGGTGGCCGGTACAACTGACCCGCAGGCACCAGAGGATCAACAATAAAATCGCGCCGCGCATCGCGCTGATGGCCGGTCCACGAATACCAGCATTCGAGGGCGCCGCACACCACATCGGCATCGGCGTGTGAATCCAGCGCTGCTGCCTGACGGACGAGCGCCTGCGGCAATAACACATCGTCGGCATCAAGAAAGGTCAGGTATTTGCCCCGCGCCTGTTGCAGCCCCAGGTTGCGCGACGCGCTCAAGCCGCGATGAACATTGCCTGCGTGCGACAGCAGGCGAATCTGTGCGGGATATTGCGCCGCAAAGTGCCGGGCAATTTCGTTACTGCGATCTGCTGAACCATCATCCACGAGCAGCAGTTCCAGGCTGACTTCGCGCTGCGCCAGCACGCTTCGGATGGCTTCAGCCAGAAACTTTTCGGCATTCAGAAACGGAGTAATCACCGACACGAGCGGCGCGGCTGACCGACTGTGCCCGCGCGCCCGGCGGGTGCATCTGCGGTCCCTGAGTTTGTGGTGCTGATTCAGAGTCATCGGACTGAGGCTGATTATTTCCGCCCGAACCAGTCGAGCAGCAGGTTCTGCTGCTGAATGAGCGACGATAATTCCTGGTCGCCGCGCCAGCGCCGCCACGCCTGATGGCCGTAGCGTCCAAGCAGATCACGAAAACGCAGCGAGTAAGCGCGCCACACCTGCGCGCGCGATGAAAGCGCATACTGCTTTGCCAGCGCGGGCGGCGAAAGAAAAAAACTGCTCAGCAGCAGCCGGATTTTTTCGGACGGCGCAAGGTTGCTTTGCAGACGCGCAAAGTTGCCGGAACGGGCGACAGGCTTGTGCGCGAGCAGGTAGCTTGTGGCAGTCGCAGCGACCTGCGGGCTGAATCCGGCGGATTGCAGCGCGCACAAAATTTCAGCAGGCACGGGCGTGCCGAGCAGCGTCTGCGCGAGGTGCAGCATCAGGAAGACTCCCTTGCCGCCGTCGCCTTCGGGCGTGCGCTCGATCACCTGCGACCAGTCAAGTTGCGGCTGCGAACGCACGAGGTGGTCAATGTCGCAGACCGGGCTGATGCCCTGCCAGAACAACTGATCCAGATGATGCCACGTCGCGTGATCGCACAGATGCAGCAGCAGATCTTCAGGGCACAGGCTCAGCGTTTCGATGCCCTCGACCGTGAACGGCACAGCCCGCGACCACAATTCATCAGGGTCAATCGTCCAGGGGCGATCAGGGCAGGTCAGCGTCCAGTGCAGTTCGAGGCTCGCCACGGCGCCATCGCGTCGCAGCTCCGGCAACTGATGCCACCGCGCAAAACATTCCTCAGGGGTAAATGAAACTGCCGCGTGATAACCCATCGCCGCCGCTGCCCGCTCAGCATCGGCAAGCTGTGATTGCGGGATCAGCAGGTCAATGTCACTCATCACGCGCAGCGCCGGATCACGGTAAACCGCCGGAGCCAGATAAGCCCCTTTCAGCACGATGACCGGAATGCCGCGCGATTGCAGCGCGCGCAGCAGTTCACGCAATTCATGCAGCAGGCAACGGTTGCGAATCGCGTTGCGATAATAATGCTTTTCCAGTTGCTCGAACGCGGCGCCTGAACCGGCGTGGCGCAGGTCGTAACGGCTGAGCTGTTTATACAGCAGCGGCGCAACCCGCTGCCGGATGGCCAGGCGCAGCAGCGTGTTCCATTCATCAGCCGACAACCGGCGCAGTTGCGTGATCGCTTCCTCTGTCAGGGCTGAACGCAGACAGGCCGGGAATAATTCGTATGTGAGGTTCAGATTCGGCATGGTGAGGAGACCGGGTGAATGTCATCTGGATTTTTCGACCGCCGTCAGCACAATGCGCCACAAACTGGTTTCCATCGTGTGCAGGCTGGTGCGCAGATAAAACCTGACTCCGGGCGCTAAAGCCCTGGCGGCGTCTTCGAGCGCGTAATCATTAAAGTTCAAATCAACTTCCGCATCCGCGCTGCCCTGAAGTTCGCAGACCGCTTTTGTGCTGGTGGCAATGGCGCCAAGCACTGCCGACAGCGACTGCCTGCGCGCACGCACGCTCAGGCGTTCGTTTTTCTAAGTGACGCGCAACGGGGCATCGGCATTTTCGTCCCTGTCACGGGCGGCCTCAGCTTCGTCATCGAAACTGCCTTCGGCGCTGGCCACGTCGGCATTGTGCTGTTGGCGCGGTTCCGGCGGCGCTTCATTGAAGCCCTGCAAATAAATCGCCACATACTTTCGGTCAGCTTCGGCCTCGCCGCCGACGCTGTAATCAATGACCGGCTGCGGCGCGAGCAGCCGCAAAGCCTGATCGAGCGTCAGGCCGACGAATTCACTCGTCACCCGATGTTCGCGCAACTCCGGGCTGACCGTCATCGTCACCCCGAGTTTGCGACCCAGGGCCGCCGCGATTTCTGACACCGCCGCCTGCTCAGCCCGCAGCGAAATCAGCGCTGGCCGGGTGTCGGTGATTTCCAGCTTCCAGTTTTTTTCGGGCTCGGTTTTCTGTTCCGGCTGAGTCTGCGCCTGGCCTGGAACTGCCAGACAAAGCAGCAGGCCGAGCGCGAGCAGCGACCACTGATGAATGTTGCGGTGTTGATGCATGCCAATACCTCTCAGGCCTCGCTGACAATACGCAGCAAACGATCACTGACCAGGCGACGCACCAGGGCAAGCTGACTGCGCCGATTCAGACCGCCGGGAATATCCGCAACGCGAAAGCGTTCAGTGCGGGCAATGAAGCGCAACGCCTGTTCCATCGCCCGCGGCGCGCCGAATTCACCGTGACCGTAATAAAGCGCCACGACCTCGCCTTTGACGATCAGGCGGCAGAGCAGCCCGCTTCGTTTCGCCACCAGCGTTTGTGCGCTGAGCGTGGCCGGGTCGCCTGCATTGAGATCGCCGCCGATGCTGCTGCGCGTGCGAATGAAGACCTCGGCCAGTTCTTCCAGGGCTTCAGGGATCTCAGCCTGGCCCGCCACTGACTGCCACAATTCGCGGGCCTGTTCCGGCAATTCAGCGCCGGACATTTCACTGGCAAAACCGATGGGCAGGGCGCGTCTGAATCGTTCGTCCTGATTGGCCACGCGACCGAGCAGCACCGTCAGCAGGTCAGTCCACGTCAGCACATGGATGCCGATGGTCAGATGCGCTGACGATTGATCGGTCGTCCAGGCTTCGTGCGGAAAGCCGCGCGGCAGGTAAAGCGCATCGCCCTGTTCCAGCGTGAATTCATCAAGCAGCCTGGCCCGCCCGGACAGTTCGCGCATCTGTTCATCCGTGCGCACCGCGCCCCGCCCGTGCGCGAGCGCCTGCTGATCTTCAAACGGCAGCGGCGGCGGGCTTTGCAGCGGCAGCGTCACGGGCGCCTCAAACAGCCGCCAGTGTTTGCGCCCGGCTACCTGCAACACCAGCACATCGTGCGTGTCCCAGTGCCGGTTGAGGCCCTGCTGCTGCGCCGGTGTCCAGTAAAGATTGACGTGCACCGGAAAGCTGAAGAACCGTTCCAGTTCCCGCGTCAGCCTGAGCAGCGGCGGATGAAAGCGCTGCGCTCCGACAATCCGAATCGTCGCGCCGCGATCAAACGCCGCCCCGGCTGAAAATGCCGAATCGCCCCTGAAGTGCGGCAGCGATTTCGCCGCTTCGCCGAGCAGTTCGACCGCTTCGCCCTGGCGCAAACACGCCGCCGTCAGCGCGTCCTCGCAGGCTTCAGGAGTCATCAGGCGCGCGAAATATTCACGGTCATTCCGGCTGATGCGCAGCGGAGCCTGTTCCCAGTATCGCGCCAGAAATTCATCTGAAGTGAGCGGCGCGATGAGTGAAGACAGCGCCGCTTCGTCCCGTTGCACCGCGCGCTGCGGTGCAGGTGGCGGGCCTGGATTCACTTGTGAGATCAAAGGGTCAGTCATCAGTGCAGGATTTTATCCGGCCCGTTGCAGCAGGCCGTGCGCTTCAAGGTTGCTGAGCATTTGTTCAAGATCCGCTCCCGCTTCTTCCGGCGTGACCTCGTAGGCAGTCGTCAGTTCCCGGATGATCTCTTCGCGCGAGCGCCCTTCTTCAAGCGCGCGCCAGACGAGCGTGCCGGTTTCATTGAGCTTGTGATAAGCGCGGGCCTCAATGTTCATCAGCACGCCATCCAGGCCTTCGCAGGTGGTAAAGATGACGTGATCGGACAGGGTCAGATTGAGATTCATGATGATTCCTCAACAGCTCAGGTTTCAGGCCGATGACCTGTTCAGAGTTTCAGTAATCAAATCGGCGGCGCGCGCCGGATCGGTCAGCAGATCGCTTCCGGCCAGCAGTCGCCACGCCGTCGCCTGCCGGGTCAGGCGCGCCAGGGCGCTGAACCAGGCGCGCGCGGTCCGGGCTTCGAGGCTGGCCAGCGGCGCGCCATTCAGCAGTTCCAGCAGCGCCTCGCGCGGAGTCATTCTTTCAACCCGGCTGAGCGGCTGCCCCGTCAGGCGCGGAAACAGCAGCGCGCGCGGTACACAGGCCTCCACCCTTTTTCCGCTGAAGACCTGCTCCGGCTCCAGCCAGTGTTTGGGCAGCGGATGCGGCGGGTTACTTTCCGGCAGCGCCGCCATCTGTGGCAGATCAAAAGCGGTCAGCGTCTGTGCGGTGATGGCAAACCGGCGGCGCAATCCATAAGCCGTGACCTGTTGTGGCCGGTCATCAAGCAGCAACAGGTCGTCTGATAAATATTGCCAGCCGCTCGCGGCCAGCCGCATCGTCAGCGTGGATTTGCCGCTGCCTGAAGCTCCGATGAGCAGCGCTCCGCTGCCGCTTTCCGGTGCGACGATGCCAGCCGCGTGCAGAAAGTACAGCCCACATCGCTGCATCGCCAGTTGCAACGCGCAGCCGAAAATTCGTCCAAGCGCCTCCTGATGCCGCCCGCGCAGATGTTCACTGAGCAGCACCTCGATGCCTGCGGCGGGGTCAGCATGCGCGATCACCAGTGAATCATCCAGTTCGTACCAGACCGACCGGCCATTCGTCAGACAACGCCAGTCCGCAGTTTCCTGCCTCAGTCGAATGTCAGGGGGAAGTGACACGAGCCTGCCCCGCCTGACGCGCAGCCGGTAATCAGGGCGACCAGAGAGATGATCCACCGGTGTCGCCTGATAGCCAGCCAGCAGCCATTGCACCAGCCGGGCCGAGAGCGCATCGCCGGTCTCGACACAGAATGATCGTCCGGCCATCCGCCAGGCCTGATGGAATTTGACTGTGCCGTGATTAGTCTGGACGGACATCGCAGGTATGACTGTTGAGTACGTGAGCATCAGCAGGGAACTGAGGGCATGTACACAAACTGCCCGGTCAGGCTGCTGACACGACCAGGCAGTTTGCGTACACGCTCTCAGTTGGGACGATCATAGCTTCAGTCGTTTACTATCCATCTATCCCGCCATCATTGGGACCGGGGCCACCATCAGCAGTCCCGCCGCCGCCGCCGCCGGTCGAGCCTGAGAGCTGTATTTCACCGACCAGGATCTGGAGCGACAAACCGGGTTTCTGATATGGTCTTTTGCCAGGCGCTGATGGGGGACTTTCCAGGTCAGGCGCTTCTGCCTGGACAGGCTGCTCTGTCGGTTCATTCATCATTGGTCGAAACTCCTGAGTTGTGCGTAGTGTGACGGCCTGTTTCCGGCTGTACCAGTAACTACTGTGCAATGGCCTCAATATTCCACCTGACCAGCCACGCGCCGCCGCTGATGGCCCCGAGCCGCACCACGATCCGCACGCTCGCACCCGGCGCGAGCGGCGCGCCGCCGTTGATCGTCGTCTCGACCAGCGTCGCATTGATGCCACCGCCCAGACTCTGTGTCGGCGCTTCTTCCAGCGTCAGCCCTTTGACCAGCGTCGGCACGCCGCCCA
>CAYWDW010000128.1:0-10084 GCA_964457105.1 uncultured Heliobacteriaceae bacterium | reverse complement strand
GACTGATTTTCCTTCTTCGTAAAAAACGAAACCGTGATCGGAATCATCGGAAAGACGCACGGCGTCAGCAGCGACAACAGCCCGGCAATAAAGGCGCCCCACAAATAACCCGATAATCCCCTGGCCCGGATGTTGGTATTTGACGCGGGCGGCGCAGGCGTCGTCGGCAGCGCCGTAATCGTGGCCGGTGAAGCTTCAGGCGTCGCTGTCGCTGACGGCGAGGGCGAAGGTGAATCCGCCGGCGAAGGCGTGTTTTTTGGTGATGGCGCGACGGCAGCATTCGCCGCCACGATCATCACTTCGGCTTCGACTTCCTTTGTGCGCGGCGGCAGGCACTGATGCTCATCGCAGGCCTGAAAGGTGACTTTGGCAATCAGCTTCTGCGGCCCCGGAGCCACGCCAGCCGCCGCTTTGACCGGCACGGTAAAGGTCGCGCTGTTCACGAACGTTTCGGTGTCAATCTGAAAGTTCGGGTCATAGGCCGTGACCGGCTTTGACTGCTGCGGACTGCCGTCCATCGTGAACGGCGCGCCATCGGCCAGGGCAATCTTTGTGGCGCGCGGCGGCGGCGGCTGAGTCAGCGAATAGAGATGCCAGCCCGGATCAATCTTTGCCGTCAGCACCAGCTTTGCCTTTTCGCCAGGTTTGACCTGCGCCCTGTCGAGTTTGCCCGACCAGGTGACGGGGTTGAGCCGCTGCGCATAGCTCAGCGCCAAAACCGACAGCAACAGCGTCAGGATCAGCCCCGCCTGCCACAGCCTTTTGTGAAGTGATCCCTGCATAATGATTTCCTTCATGGGAAACAAAGTTCAGAACGGAAGGCGGATTCTAGCACACCGGACCACACGCCGCCTGCCACCAGCGCAACAAGGAGCATCACAAGAAGCGCAACAAGGAGCGCAGGCGTCCCGCCTGCCAGTCTTGCGCGACAGACGCATTGATTGAAACACTGGCAGGCGGGACGCCTGCGCTCCTTGTTGCGCTCCTTGTGATGCTCCTTGTGATGCTCCTTGTTCGCGCTCCTTGTTCGCGCTCCTTGTTGCGCTTCTTGTTACGCTCCTTGTGCTGAGCCGTTCATCCGGCTCAGCAGCCAGGCGCGCGCAAACTTCCATTCGCGTTTGAGGGTGGACTGAGAAATTTCCAGCGCCTCGGCGGCTTCCTGTTCGCTCAGGCCGATGAAGTAGCGCAGTTCGACCAGGTGTCCGGCGCGCGGATGCAGTCGTTGCAGTTCACCGAGCAGTTGATCGAGCAGAATCAGATCAATGCTCTGTCCCGGCGCGGCCAGCACATCGGTTTCATCCAGCGGAATTTTCTGCTCGTCGCCGCCGCGTTTGTCAGCGGCGCCGGCGCGCGCGTAATCAACCAGCACGCGGCGCATCACCTGTCCCGCAGTGCGAAAAAAATGGGCGCGGTCGCGCCACTGCGTCCCTTCGCTGCCGAGCAGCCGCAGATAAGCTTCGTGCACCAGCGCCGTCGGTTGCAGCGTGTGGCCGTCGCGTTCGTGCGCCATATAACTTTTCGCCAGTTGCCGCAGCTCCTGATAAATCGTCACGAACAGTTCATCGGCCACGGCCTGATTGCCCCGGCTGAGTTCGGCAAGCAGTACGGTGATTTCTCCTGACATTGTTCATTTCCTTCCAGCTTCAAAGCCGGTCAGCAATATACCCGGCCAGGCGGGCGAAGTCATCAGCCGTGCCCCTGCGGTTTGAATTATGACCTCATTTCAGGCGATCTTACGCTTATCCTGATGACGGGGGGAATCAGCCTGTGCCCGCTGACAACATACAACAGATCATCGAACTGTTCGATGCCGTGTCAGAACAGCCGCCGGAGCAGCGTGCGGCGCTGCTTGAGGCTGCCTGTCAGGGCGATGCACAGTTGCGCGCCGAAGTTGAACGGCTGATGCAGGCGCATGAACACGCCGACGGATTTCTGGAACAGCCGCCCCTGCTCGCGGCTGACAGTTTCGATCAGCGCGCGCACAGCGCGAGGGTCATCGGGCGACGCATCGGCCCTTACCGCCTGTTGCGTGAAATCGGGCACGGCGGCATGGGCGCAGTTTATCTGGCCGTGCGCGATGACGACGCCTTTCAGAAACAGGTCGCCATCAAACTGGTCTGGCCGGGCTGGAACCGCGCTGAAATGCTGCGCCGTTTTTTACAGGAGCGCCGCATTCTGGCGCGGCTCGAACACCCGCACATTGCGCGTCTGCTTGACGGCGGCACGACCGAAGAAGGCTGGCCTTATGTCGTCATGGAATATGTTGACGGCGTGCCGATCACCGACTACTGCGCCGGGCAGCGGCTGACGATCAGCGACCGGTTGCGCCTGCTTTGCCAGATTTGTCAGGCCGTCGAATACGCGCATCAGCACAAGGTCATTCACCGCGACCTCAAACCCGGCAACCTGCTGGTGACTGTAGACGGCACGGTCAAGCTGCTCGATTTTGGCATTGCCAGGCTGCTGGACCCGGATGACGCGCCGGGCAGCGAAACGCAGACGCTCACCGGCCTGCGCGCCCTGACGCCTGAATACGCCAGCCCCGAACAGATCCGTGGCGAAAGGATGACCGCGAGCAGCGATGTTTATTCGCTCGGCGTGCTGCTCTATGAACTGCTCACCGGCGAGCGCCCGTATCAGATCAGCGGCCATCCGCTGCACGAAGTCATCCGCATCGTCTGCGAAACTGAACCAACCCGGCCAAGCGGAATTCGGAAGGCAGATGGCAGCAAGGCGGAAGTGAAGCAGTCCGTAAAACCTCAGCTTCCGGCTGCCGACTACCGACTTCCGAATTCCGAATTCCGCCTGCCGAATTCCGCCTTACGCGGCGACCTCGACAACATTACGCTGATGGCGCTGCGCAAAAGTCCGGCGCAGCGTTACGCTTCGGTGGCTGAACTGCGTGCCGACATCGAACGGCATTTGAAGGGCGAAGCCGTGCTGGCGCGGGGTGATTCACTGATTTATCGCGCGGGCAGATTTGTGCGGCGGCACAGAGTCGCGGCGGTTTTCTGCGCGCTGCTTGTGTTCGTGCTGCTGTCAGTCATCCTGACACTGGTCTGGCGCAACCGCGAGGCGCGCGCCGCCGCACAGCGCAACCGGCCTTTTGTTTATGCCGCACAGATGCGCCAGGCCGGGCAGCAGTGGGATGAAAAAGATTTTGCCGGTTTGCAGCAGACGCTCAATGAATGGCGCGCGCAACCTGGCGACGAAGACCTGCGCGGCTTTGAATGGTACTGGCTGTGGCGCGCAACCAATCGCGCGGCAGCGACCTTCCCGCAACCAGAATGGATTGATTACGTCCGGTTCACGCCCGACGGCCAGTCATTGATGACCCTGCAGGGAAAGAACGGGCTGTTGTATTCAGCCAGGGTGATTGATCCGCACAGCGGTCAGATCACGCGAACAGTCACGGCAGGAGCCGACAATGCTGTGCTCATCCATGGCCGCTATCTCGTCACCTGGCGGGCGATTGATGACCGCATCGGGCACTGGCGGGCCGGGCTGCTCGATCTGCGGACCGGAAATCAGTTGTGCGACCTGACCCTCGGGCCGCACCCCGATCCTGATAACATTCGCCCGCTGCTCCCCTCAATTGACGGCAGGCTGTTGGCCGTTGGCACAACCAGCCGACAGATCACAATCTTTGAGGTCGCCACTTCGCAACCGCTGGCGACGATCAGCGATGATGACCGGATTATAAAGATCGCCATCTCACCTTCAGGCCATCAACTGCTCACTTTTCACGCAGGCAAACCATCCACGAGTTGGGACATCAGCACGGGCCGACGAATAAAGACGACGATTGATGTCAATTTATTTTCAAATAACTACGCTCGTCTCTCGCCCGATCAGCGCAGGCTGTGGTTGCACTATCGGACGCCCGATAATGGGGCGCTGATCAGTTATCCCGACGGGCAGATCATCAACAGTAAAATGTCCCATCGTGAGTTCATTCACAGCGCGACCTTTTCACCGGACAGTCGCCGGCTCGCCACTGTCAGTCCTGATCGCACGGCAAAATTGTGGGATGCCGCCACGGGACGCGAACTGCGGACGCTCAGCGGCCACACCGACTGGTGCTATGAAGCGGCCTTTTCGCCCGACTCAAGGCTGCTCGCCACCGCGAGCAGTGACCGCACGATTCGGTTGTGGGAGGTGGCAACGGGCCGCGAACTGGCCATCCTCAAAGGTCATCCCGGCGAAGTTCACTCGGTCGCTTTTTCACCCGATGGCAAACTGCTGGCATCGGGCGGCGATGATCGGCTGCTGAAAATCTGGGACGTGCAGCAGTGTCTGGAACCGGAGCGGCTCAGCGAACCTGAAAACAAAATCTTCAGCGTCGCCCTGTCGCCCGATTCCTCGCAGGTCGCAGCAGCCTGTCAGCACGGCGAACTGAAACTGTGGCACACACAGACCGGCGCAGTAAAAATTCTCAGGGCGCATCAGGGAATGGCCTTTGCCACAGCCTTTTCACCCGATGGCCGAATAGTCGCAAGCGGCGGCGAAGATTATTACCTCAGACTGTGGGACGCGGCGAGCGGCAACCTGATCAGAACATTCGATGTGCATGAATCTCCGGTCAGAGCCGTCACCTTCTCGCCTGACGGGAAGATGCTGGCGAGCGGCGGCGATCTGTTCGTCAAATTGTGGAACCCGGAAACGGGCGCATTGCTGGCGCGCCTGCCGGTCAGATTCGGCATCCGCGCAATCGCCTTTTCGCCCGATGGAAAAATGCTGGCGACCGGCGGCGAAAACGGCAGCGGTGAAATCCAGTTGTGGGACGTGGCGACAAGCCGGCAGACCGGCGCCCTGGTCGGCCACACCGACGCCATCTGGTCCGTGCGATTTTCACCTGACGGCAGCCTCATCGCCACCGCCGGTCAGGATCACACGATCAGATTGTGGGACAGCCGAACGCTCGACGAAGTCAGGAAGCTGTCCGGTCACACCGACGAAGTCTTTTCGATTGCCTTCTCGCCCGATGGCCGCCGCCTCGCCTCAGGCAGCAACGACAAAACCGTCAGACTCTGGGACGTGCAGACCGGCGCGGAACTGCTGCGCCTGAAAGATCACACCGAACAGGTCTGGGCCGTCGCCTTCTCAGCCGACGGCAGCACGCTCGTGTCAGGAAGCTGGGACGGCACGGCGCGTCTTTATCGCGCGGCGACTGAAGCAGAAGTCAGCCGCCGTCAGGGTCATTGAGTTTCTGCGCCATTCCGGCTTTGCCAGAACAACTTGAAAATTCCTGAACCATTTTTCTGCGGCTTTACGCTTTTCCCGCTGAAGAACAAATTATTCATCACTGGCACGATCAGGCAGTCTTCACGGATGGTCACGTAGTCTGCCAGCCCTTTCTTCCTCAACCCTTACTACCGAAAAGTGACAACCGGATATTTCGCTGCAACTAACTCAGCGGTTCAGTGACTGAGCATCGCTCACACCCTGTCAGAGGTGTCTCCAGGTACAGAGCCGTGAAACCACCGTTTTGTCTCAACTGTCAGCCCGCGAAAGGAGCCACCAGATGCCTCACTTCCTGCTCAGAAATTCAGCCGGTAAAATAGCTGTCGCCTTATCACTCATCCTCAGCTTTCCCCCTGTGTCCCTGGAAACAACCGTGTCATCTCAGAGTTCCGGCCTGAGAGCTGATCGTCACTCCAGACTCACTGCCGGAAAGCTGCCACACGAAAACCAGTCCACCAGACAGGCCGTCAGCGCGAAAGTCAGAGAAACGCTGGCGAGCCTGCCGGTCAGCTTTGAAGAAAACAAAGGTCAGACTGACGGTCAGGTGAAATTTCTGGCGCGGGGCCAGGGCTGCACGCTTTTTCTGACCAGTCGTGAAGCCGTCCTGACCCTCCAGCGTCAGGCCGGGCCGGTCAGGCCTTCAAAGCGCTCAGCGGTCAGAAACCAGGCAGTTCAGGAACAGACTGTCACGCTGCGAATGGGTCTCGTCAATGCTGCCCGTGAACCACGCATCACCGGCCTTGATGAATTATCAGCGCGGGTCAGCTATTTCACCGGCAGCGATCCGCAGAAATGGCAGACCGGCATTACGCAATACGCGAAGGTCAGGTACGAATCGGTGTATCCCGGCATTGATCTGATCTGGTATGGCAATCAGCAGCAGATGGAATACGATTTCGTCGTCGCGCCCGGAGCCGACCCGCGCCTGATTCGCCTGAGTTATTCCGGCGCTGACAAGCTTCAGCTCAGCCCTGATGGCGATCTGATCCTGCGGGTGGCAGGCGAGGAGATTCGTCAGCACAAACCGGTCATTTACCAGGAAGTCAGCGGACAGCGGCGCGAGGTTGCCGGACGGTATGTCATCACCGCAGGCCATCAGGCGGGTGTTGAAATCGCGCCATACGACCGAACGCTGCCGCTGATTATTGATCCGGTGCTGATCTATTCAAGCTATTTCGGAGGCAGCTTCTCACCGGCTGATGATTCAGCCTCGGATGTGGCGGTTGATGCAGACGGCAGGATTTACATCTGCGGCAACACGACTGCCCGCCGCTTCCCCGGCACCTCGCAGATTCAGTTCAGTTCAGGGGCCATTGTGACCAGACTCAATCCTGACCGCACCGGGGCTGCCGCCATTGAGTTTTCATATTTTCTGAGCAATGCCGCCGCGAACGCGATTGCCGTTGATCGCGCCGGCCTGGTCTATGTGACCGGGAACGCTTTCTCCAGCGGGTTCCCGGTGCGCAATCCGTTTCAGAATTACCAGGGCCAAACCGATGCTTTCCTGGCGGTCATTGACACGGCCCGCCCTGTTCAGGATGCGCTGCGCTTCTCAACCTTCCTGGGTGGCAGGGATAACGATTTTGCCGTTGAAATCGCCGTGGATGATGTCGGGCAGGCCTACCTGGTCGGCGACACATCTTCAGACGATTTTCCATTGCGCAGCGAATATCAGAGCCAGGCCAGGGGCAAGGATGCCTTTATCGCCAGGCTTGACACCGCAGGCGGCCCGGCCTCGCTGCAATACGCCACGCGGTTCGGCGGCAGCGGTCAGGATGTGGGTCATGCAATCGCGGTGGATGCCGCCGGCGTCGCTTATTTTGGCGGCTACACGGACTCAGCGGATTTCCCGACGCTGAATCAGTTGCAGCAGGATCAACCGGCAGGTGACGGCTTCGTAACGAAACTCGACACGCGCCGTGCCGGGGCAGCCTCGCTGCGCTATTCAACCTATCTTGGCGGCAACAACACCGACAACATTCTGGGACTGGCAGTGGATGTGGACAATGATCAGAGCGTCTATGTGACCGGTGAAACCTATTCCAGCGACTTCCCGCTGCGCAATCAGTTTCAGGCTGTGCAGTCGGGCGGAGATGCTTTTCTGACCAGACTTGACACCACGAGCGCCGGCAGCACGTCACTGGTCTATTCCACTTATCTGGGCGGCAGCAATTACGACGTTGGTCAGAACGTGGCCGTGGATGGTACCGGACGGGCTTACCTCATCGGGGGCACACGTTCAGTCAACTTTCCGACTGCTGACGAATATCAGCCGGATCAGAGCGGCGATGACGCTTTTGTGACAGTCCTGCACACGCGCGTGCCCGGCCCGGCGTCGCTGACATATTCGACTTATCTTGGGACCGGAGGGCAGGACCGGGGCTGGGGCATTGCCACTGACCGGCGCGGCCTGGTGACAGTCGTCGGCGATACGGATTCAGATGATTTTCCCCTGGTGCAACCGGCACAGACTTATCAGGGCCGCCGCGACATTTTCGTGGCCCGGCTCAATCCGCTCGTGTCAGGAGCAGCCGCGCTGAACTATGCCACCTATCTGGGCGGCAGCAATGCGGAAAGTCGCGCACGTGACATCGCTATTGACCCGGCAGGTTTCGTGTATGTGACCGGAGAAACCAATACGCCGGACTTTCCGGCGCGCTTCGGTCTGCAGCCACATCGTGCCAACAGTCGTGATCCGGTCTTCGCCAGCCGGGATGCTTTTGTGCTCAAGCTTGATCCCGCGCGTTCAGGCAGCAGCTCACTGCTTTTCGCCACTTACCTCGGTGGCGGCGAAATTGACAGCGGCGGCTCCATCAGGGCCGATGACCAGGGCCATATCTATGTCAGCGGTTATACCGGCTCGACGGACTTTCCCACGCGAAACGCTTTTCAGAATAGCTTTCGCGGCGGCCTTGACGGATTCATTGCCCGGCTTGACGCCAGCCAGTCAGACAATGTCCGGCTGGTCTATTCGACTTATCTGGGCGGCAGCAGTCTGGACGACGCCGTTGATATTGCTGCCGACACAAACGGGCAGGTCTATGTTACCGGCTACACGAGTTCGCCTGATTTCCCAGTCAGCAACGAATATCAGCAGTATCAGGGCGAACAGGACGCCTTTGTCACGCGGCTGGATACCAACCGATCAGGCGCGGCCTCGCTTCGCTTTTCAACTTACCTCGGCGGCAGCAGAGGTGGCTCTTCAGGCGGACCGGATGAAGGTGGATCGGATATTGAAACGGACGGCACCGGCATCATTTATGTGACCGGGCAGACGCCTTCACCTGATTTTCCGACTTTGAATGAATATCAGAATGATCGCCCTGGCAAGGATGCCTTTCTGGCCGTCATGGACACTGGCAAAAGCGGCAGCGCATCGCTGCTTTACTCGACTTACTTTGGCGGAAGCGGAGATGAAGAGGCCAGTGAAATTGACGCTGACAGTTCCGGCACGGTGTACATTGTGGGCAACACCACTTCAGATGACCTGCCAGTTCGCCACGGCATTCAGGGCTATCGGGGCAACCGGGACATCTTTGTCGCCAGGTTCGACCCGCGCCAGGCTGGCGATGCCTCGCTGCTCTTTTCAACTTGTCTCGGCGGCAGCCAGCCCGATTTTGATGATGGTCTGGCGGCTGATGACCGGGGGCAGGTCTGTGTCACCGGCGTGACCCGGTCCAATGACTTTCCGCTGGAAAGGCCTTATCAGCAGTATCAGGGAAATGACGATATTTTTGTCGCCTGCATCAATACCCGGTTGTCGGGAAGACCTGCGCTCACTTTCTCAACTTATCTGGGTGGCAGTGGCGATGACCGGGCAGCGGCTCTGACCCTGGATCGGTTCGGGCGGATTTATCTGGCCGGTTCAACTTCGTCACCGGACTTCCCGCTCAGAAACGAATATCAGGATTTTCCGGGCGTGTCGAGCGCCTTCGTCGTGCTGCTGAGCGCAATAACCGAGGCTGATCTGGCAGTCAGAATGCTGACAACGACCAGTTCCGTCGCTCCCGGAGGCAGACTGACCCAGACGACCTTTGTGACGAATACCGGCCCGGACACGGCGACCGGAGTTGTCGTCAGACAACAATTTCCTTTCTCAGTCGCAGTGCGCGGTTGCCAGGCTGGAAATGGCGGACACTGTCAGCCCGAACCGGTGACGAGCAACCCGCTGGCCCGGCTGACAGGATATTATTACCGCATCGAAATTCCGAAACTCGCGCCAGGTGAAACTGCGCAGATCAGAATGAGCCTGCAAATCAATCCCTTTACGTCGGCCCGTTCAGTCCTGCTGACCAGAGCGACTGTGACCTCTGAGGCAAACGATCCACACACATCGAACAATTCGGCAGATCGAACTATTTCAATTCGGCCCTGACTCAGCTCAGGCAGAAAGCCTGCCCCGCGTGCGAGACTGCCCGGTTGCAGTCTCACACGCGAGGCAGGCTTTTCATAAACCGGATGCTGAGCCAGACCGGCCTGACAACATACCATTTGTCTGATGCTGAATCCGGCCATCAGATTTGGGCGTCGGAACTGAACCATTTCCCCCGGATTTTACGCTTTTATGATTGGCAGAATTATTCTGACTTCTGCCGTGGTCCAATCTTCACTGGCTTGCAAAGTCTGCGGTGCGCGCCCGTCTCAGGCCGGGCCAGTTCCACGCCTGAGCCGGTGACGCCGCGAGCAGGCAGCCTGTCAGCAGTTCAGTCAACCCCGATCAGAAAGGTTCAGCCCGATGCCTCAACAACTCTCACGCCCCGCGCCTGCACGCATCCTGCAACTCATGCGGCGACCGCTGAGGCTGTCAGCATTCATTCTTTTGCTGCTGCTGCTGGCAGAC